>JAZSIN010000090.1:0-3631 GCA_045533845.1 Eubacteriales bacterium
ATTCATTGTCGTCTCCCAAAGCTGCTCCGCATCCATCTCACCAAGACCCTTGTAGCGGTCTGCCTCAACGCCGTTCGTACCGAGAAGTCGGATCGTAGCCATGTCGTTCTGTGAGCCAAGGAGTTGCTACTCCAATTTGTCTTCCTAAGACCGCTTGGCCTCCGACTTATTCATTGTCGTCTCCCAAAGCTGCTCCGCATCCATCTCACCAAGACCCTTGTAGCGGTCTGCCTCAACGCCGTTCGTACCGAGCTCCTCGATGTATCTGTCGCGCTCGGCGTCCGAGAAGGCGTAACGCTCGGGACCCTTTCCCGTACGCTTGTAGACCTTGTAGAGAGGCGGCTGTGCGAGGTAGATGTGTCCCTCCTCGATCAGCTGTCTCATATGGCGGAAGAAGAAGGTGAGCAGCAGGATACGGATATGCGAGCCGTCTACATCGGCATCCGCCATCAAGATGATCTTGCCGTAGCGGAGCCTCGTGATGTCGAACTTATCTCCAATGCCGCAGCCGAGTGCCTGAATGATCGGAATGAGAGAGAGGTTGTTGTAGACCTTGTCTATACGCGTCTTTTCGACGTTCAGTACCTTACCTCTGAGGGGGAGGATCGCCTGGAAGCGGGAATTCCGTCCTGTCTTCGCAGAGCCACCTGCCGAGTCACCCTCGACGAGATAGAGCTCGGTGAGATCGACGCGCTTTTCCTGACAGTCTGCAAGCTTACCGGGAAGGGTATTTCCCTCAAGCACGGTCTTTCGTGTGAGCTCGCGCGCTCTCTTTGCCGCTTCTCTTGCACGGTTTGCGGCGAGTGCCTTTTCGATCACGATCTTACCTGCCGCGGGATGCTCCTCAAGATATTCCGCGAGCTTCTCGGATACGAGATCCTCGACGAACTTTCTCATATCGCTGTTTCCGAGCTTCGTCTTGGTCTGTCCCTCGAACTGCGCCTCGGTGAGCTTGACCGATACGATCGCGCAAAGTCCCTCGCGTACGTCCTCACCCGACAGATTCTTGTCACTGTCCTTCAATTGACCGATACGGCGGGCGTAATCGTTGATGACGCGCGTCACAGCGTTCTTGAAGCCGAGCTCGTGCGTACCGCCCTCCTGCGTGTGGATGTTGTTTGCAAAGGTGAGAAGGGTCTCGTTGTATCCGTCGTTATACTGAAGTGCGACCTCGGCGACACTGTCGTCCCTTTCTGCCTTCATATATACGATCTCGGGCTGAAGCACGTTTCTGCTTTCGTTCAGATGCTCGACGAAGGAGGCGATACCTCCCTCGTATTCGAGGTCGTCCTCGCGTTCGTGCTCGGGATCTCTCTCGTCGCGCAGAACGATGTTAACGCCCGCGTTCAGGAATGCCTGCTCACGAAGGCGGCGGAGCAGGGTATCATAATCAAATACCGTCTCCTCAAAGATCGTCGCATCGGGCAGGAAGCGAACGTAAAGACCCTTATTTTCAGTTTCTCCCTCGTCCTTAAAGGCGCGGGCTACCTTTCCTCTCTCAAATCGCTCGGTATATCTGTGTCCATCGTAGCAGTTGTCAATCTCGACCCAATCGGAAAGCGCATTTACGACCGATGCACCGACACCGTGCAGACCGCCCGAGAACTTATATCCGTCTCCGCCGAACTTACCGCCCGCGTGAAGAACGGTATAAACGACCTCGAGTGTTGGAATGCCCATCTTCGGGTGGATACCGCTCGGGATACCGCGTCCATCGTCCTGTACGCTGACGCTGTTATCCGCGTGGAGCGTGACCTCTATCCTGTGGCATCTTCCCGCAAGCGCCTCGTCGATCGAGTTATCGACAATCTCGTATACGAGGTGGTGAAGTCCGCGCGCCGACGTCGAGCCGATGTACATACCCGGTCTCTTCCGTACCGCCTCAAGTCCCTCAAGCACCTGTATCTGATTTTCGTCGTATACCTTTTCCTGCATATTGTTTTCTTGCTCTTGCATTTACTGTTTCCTTTCGTGGGTCCTGTTTTCTTATTCCTGTAGATCGTATCCTGCCTTCATCCTTCCGACGAGCACCGACGGAGAAAATTGGGAAAAGCAGATCTTGTAAAGACCGTTCTCGGTATAGAGAACGAAAGATTTCGGGATCTCCCCGCCCGCCGATTCTACCATTTTCCTTCGGTCGTTCGAGGATAAAAATTTTTTCGTAACGGCGGATACCGTCGCGCTGTCGGCGTCAAACACGCCGATCACGTCACACTTTTTCACCGACCGCTTGTTTCCGAGGCACAAAAACATCAGAAGTACCTCCCGTTCTCCACGCGGACGATCCGCGCGTTTTCTTCCTTTACCTCTTCGCAGGTCGTCATAATGACCTGCCGCTCCCTAATACTCGATAACAGATATTCTCTCCGCCGCTTGTCAAGCTCTGACAGCACGTCGTCGAGGAGCAGAACGGGATATTCGGTCGTCATTTTTTTACTTATCTCACTTTCGGAGAGCTTCATTGCGAGGGAGAGAGACCGCTGCTGCCCCTGTGAAGCATAGATGCGTGCGGGCTTTCCGTTCAATTCGATCAGAACGTCGTCGCGGTGAGTCCCCCAAAGCGTCGTTCCCGCACCGATCTCGCGGTCGTGATGCGAGAGAAGAAGCTCGGAAAATCTCCTTTCAATGAGCTTTTCATCTAAGTAATCGTCTTCGTCTCGATGTGCCGTTCCAACGTAACGGAACGAGGGCGTTTCGTTTCCTCCCGTCATTTCAGAGAAATACGCACGCGCATTCTCGTCGAGCATCCGGACGTAAAGGAGCCGTTCCTTTGCGATGAGCGAAGCCTCCTTCGCAAGCTGGAGAGACCAGAACTCGATCGTTTCCCTGAACTCTGTCGGATCCTCCTCGGCTCTTTTCAGAAGCGCATTCCGCTGCTTCAGGATCTGATTGTACCGCTGCAGGGAACGGAGATACATCGGCTTTAGTTGACAGATCGCAACGTCGAGATAATTTCTCCGGAGCTGCGGTCCCTCCTTCACGATGAGGAGATGCTCGGGACAAAACAGCACCGAACGGAAGACACCGATCGTTTCGGACAGAGACTCCGGGCGGCATCCGTTGACCGTAGTCGTTCTCTGTGCACCGTCGCGGAGACGTATCGTTATATTTTGCTTTCTCAGTGAATCGGTAAAATCGAGCGAGATCTCACACGACCGCTCGCCAAAGCGGACGATCTCCGCGTTTTTTGCACCGCGGAAGCTCTTTCCGATCGCCACGTAATAGATCGCCTCGAGCAGGTTCGTCTTCCCCTGTGCATTGTTTCCGAAGAGAATATTCACACCGGGGGCAAAGGTAACCTCCGCTCGCTCGACGTTGCGAAAATCCCTTACGCGTATTTCATTGCATATCATATTCTTTCTTTCGCAGGGACACCGTCCCTGCACCCTGCTTAAAAACTTTTTGAAAAAAGTTTTTAAGAGTTTCAAAAACTTTCCCTAAAATTTTTTTAAAAGTTTTTGAGGTTGAAAGGAACTTTTTTTAAAAAGTTCCTTTCCGGGGCTTGGGGCAGAGCCCCATAAACCTCACGTCACTCCTTTATCCGAACGGGGAGGAGCATGAAGATATCCTCGGATCCCTACTCTTGGTTAAGCGTTCATGTGTTGATGCTCGAGATCGGAGAGGAGAGGGA
>JAZSIN010000296.1:0-1940 GCA_045533845.1 Eubacteriales bacterium
GCTTTACAAGCTCGGGGCCGCCTTCGCCGACGCCCATCGTGCCGAGTGCGCCGTAGCGAGTGTGCGAGTCCGAGCCGAGGATCATTCTGCCGCATCCCGCGAGCTCCTCACGTGCGTAGGAATGGATGACAGACTGATTTGCGGGCACGTAAATGCCGCCGTATTTCTTTGCGGCGGAGAGGCCGAAGACGTGATCGTCCTCGTTGATAGTGCCGCCTACTGCGCATAGCGAGTTATGGCAGTTCGTCATTGCATAGGGGAGGGGGAATTCCTTGAGTCCGCTCGCGCGAGCGGTCTGGATGATGCCGACGTAGGTAATATCGTGCGAGACGAGCGCGTCGAAGCGGATCGCAAGATCGACGTCGCTGCTTGAGCAGTTGTGATTTTTCAGGATCGAGTAGGCGATAGTGTTCTTTTTCGCCTCCTCCTTCGAGAGGGACGCGGAGGCGGAGGGCTTTCCGTCTACAAGAAATACGCCGTTTTTCGAGAGGGAAATGAATTTAGCGGGTACTGACATAGGGTTCGGATCCTTTCCGTTTGGTTTTGTAACGCTGTAAACAAGCTACAGATACAGAATATTATACATTATACAGTAAACGAGCCGCTTTGTCAAGCGAGAAGAGGACGTAAAAGTGAGTCGAGCGGTATTTTCTGTGAATTTTATGGAAGGAAACGCTTGCATAGCGGTCATCTTTGTGCTATAATGCAATTAATTTAGGAAGGAAGGTGTCTATCGTGGATGCTTTAAACGAAGAAAAGGCCCTATCGGTTTTGTATCTGGATGGGGATGCGGTCGCAGTCGTGAAGCCGCAGGGCATCCTCTCGGAGGACGCGGGAGCGGACTCTCTGCCCGCACTTCTGCGGGGATACCTCGGGAGCGCGGAGATCTATCCCGTCCACAGGCTCGATAAGGTGACGGGGGGCGCGATCCTGTACGCGAAGACGAAGGAGAGCGCGGCGGCGCTTTCCCGTGCGATCGCGGAGAGAAGGATCGGGAAGGTCTATCTCGCGGTCGTGTGTGGAAGACCCGACAAGCCGTCGGGTCGCCTCACGGATTACCTCTACCACGATAAGCGGCAGAACAAGGTGTTTGCCGTGAGATCGGGACGAAAAGGTGCGAAGGAGGCGATCCTCGACTACGAAACGATCGGGACGGTAACGTACGGAGAGGGGGAGCTCTCGTTGCTTCGCGTGACCCTCCTCACGGGACGGACACACCAGATCCGTGCACAATTCGCGTCGAGGAGATTGCCTGTTTTCGGTGACCGTCGGTACGGCGCAAAAGAATCTCTCACGGGCGGTGCGATTGCCCTCTGGTCGCACGAGCTCTCCTTCCCACTCTTGTCCGGTGAGAGAAAGACCGTCGTGTCGATGCCTCCAAAGGACGACCCGTGGAGGCTATTCTCGCAATTCCGGGAAAAATAGAGTGAATTTCTTTGTAGAAAATACGAAGAAATCAATATGAGTTTTTGTGCAAAAAGACTACTGCATTTTGACGTGCAGCGGTCTTTTTCTTTTTTATCCCCAAAAAGAAAAAACGGGGGCAAATGCCACGGACAAGGGAGGGCAGGGTGAGCTTTTCATGGAAGAAAAAAACGGTGTTGAGAAGAGAAAGAAAAGAGCGAGAAAGGAAAGGAAGAAGGCAGAACAAGGAGGAAAAGGCAAAAACAGGTAAAATGGTGCGGCATCGAAAAGGTTTTTCCGAAAATGGTGATTTTTTTGACGGAAGAGAAATCCGTTTGCGGAAAAAACTGAACGATTTTTTGAGGAATCGAAAAAAAGTTTTCAAAGCCTCTTGCATATATATTTTGTTTTTGATATAATCAACTCACACAAATGTGGTGGAAAATGGGTCAAAATCCCACGAAAGTGGGGGAACTCGGATGCGACGTGGAAGAAACGCGCCCCTTTGCCACCGAAAATGAAACGCGACAGACCGA
>JAZSIN010000109.1:0-10893 GCA_045533845.1 Eubacteriales bacterium
CGTATTTCCATACCGCGGATCGCTTTACCGTCTGAATCATCAGCCCCGAAAGATCATTGCAAAACAATGTATACCTACAAAAAAATGAAGCAACCCATTTGGGTTGCTTCATTTTTTATGGAGACAACTGGACTCGAACCAGTGACCCCTTGCATGTCAAGCAAGTACTCTAACCAACTGAGCTATGCCTCCGCAACGTGTTGTATTATACCACACCTCGTCTTGCTTGTCAATACCTTTTTTCGTATTTTTTCAAAAATTTTTGTTTTGTCGTCAGAACGCGAAAAGGACCCTATCCGCTTTTGCTCCAAATCCGTCTTTTCATCCGCACGACCTCACCCTTTTTAATTGCACCTAACACGAAAAGAAGAATCAGATACAGGAGAACGGAAAGAAAAATGTGAATCGAGAGTCCGACCTTTCCCGAAGGAAACGAAAACGAGGACCGATCGAAGAGATACGCGAGCATCCGCACGACGGCTGTCGAGCCGATCACCGAAAAGAGGGGAATAAAAAGAACCTTCAAAAGCCTCGGGCGCACGTCTGTCACTTGAAACAGCCGCGTGATGCTGAGCGAAGCATTCAGGATCTCGGTCAGATAGATCACGAAAATATATCCTCGCATCCCCATCGCAGGGAGAACAAAATAAAGAAGGAGGACCGACAGGAGAGAATCAATGATGTTGACCTGCATACAGTATACCTGCTCACCGTGTCCCTTCAGGATCGCATCGACCGAATTATCGAGATACATCACGGGAATGAGCGGTGCAAGCATCCTAATGTAGCAGGACGCCTCCGCGCTGTTTTTCAGTTCACCGCCGAGCTCGTATGAAAAGCACAACATAATTCCGGCGACTCCGACGGAAAAGATCAGCGACGCCCGAAAGATCAGCGTCACGATCCGACGGATCTTCTCACGTTCCTCTCTGACCTTACATTCGGCGATTTCGGGGATCAGCAATCCCGAATAAGAGGAAAGAAGCGCGGAGGGAAAGAGCAGGATCGGAAATACGACGCCATGCACAACCCCAAACGCCGAAAGCGCAAGCGAGCGCTCTCCGAAAAAGGTGGTGAGACGGATCGGGATCATCATGTGCTCAATTGTCAGAAGGCCCGACCGTGCATAGGTGCTGAAGGCAACGGGAAGCGCGATCCCGCAAAGCCTTTTCCGAAGCTCGGCTTTTCTGACAACGGTCGGCGTGTTTTTGATCCGCCCGCGCTCGAAGAGATAGAGGATCGCGAGGAACGCGGCAGATAAAAGCTCCGACAGAACGCTCCCGAGAACAAGCGCAAGGCAGGCGCTTTCGATCCCGCGCGGAAAAACGTAAACGAGGAGAAGGATCGTAATCCCGATGCGGGCAGCTTGCTCAAGGACGCCTGTGATCGCATTTTTATAAACGCGTCTTACCGCAGTGAAATATCCGTTTAAAACTGAGGAGAGCGCAACGGGCAACAGGGACGCCGAAAGGATTCGAAGCGAGCGGATCGCTCTTTCATCCTTCAAGAGATACACGCCGATCGGCTCAGCTCCGAAGAAGAGAAGTGCCGTCGCCAAAAGCCCGAACAAAAGCGCGTAAAGGAAACAGACCCTTCTCGCCCGCCGCACCTCTCCGTGATCATCTCTGCCGAGCGCCTCCGAGATCATTCGCGTCGTTCCAAGCTGGATCCCCGAGGTCGCGACCGTAAGCGCGAAGCCGTAAACACCCCCGATCACTGAATATAGTCCGATCGCCTCGCTCCCTGCCTCCTCCGTAACGAAGAGTTGAAACGCTACGCCGACGAATCGCATAAAAAGCGCGACCGCCGTAAGAAGAAGCCCGTTTAAGAGAAAGCTTCTGAGGCGATTTTTTCCTTTTTTGTCCCCCAATCGATCCACGATACCCCCCATAACCTCGAATGCTTTTCCGAACAGATCTTGCTACGACCCGTCCAAGACAACCTATGCACCGACGGAGGAGTTTATGTTGAGCGAGATGTTTTTCGCACCCGTTTTTCGCACCCAAGCGAAAATCTGTTGACATAGCACCCCTTCTATGTTATACTAATATGAGATAAAGTCTCCGAATTCAATTTACTGAGATCTATTCGGATTTACGGGAGAAACGAGCATGAAAAAGCTACTCATCGTTGACGGAAACAGCATCATGAACCGCGCGTTTTAAGGCATGCGTCCGCTTACCACGAAGGACGGACTTCATTCGAACGCGGTGTTCGGTGTCGTCAATATCCTTGAAAAGCAAATCGAGGCGATCAAACCCGACTACGCAGCGATCGCATACGACCTGAAGGCACCGACCTTCCGCCACAAAATGTACGCAGAATACAAGGCGGGACGCCATGCGATGCCCGACGAGCTGAAGGAACAGGTCCCCTTCGTCAAGGACTGCACCACGGGTCTCGGCTTCAACCGTCTCGAGCTCGAGGGCTACGAGGCAGACGACATTCTCGGAACGCTGAGCCGTTTTTCGGAAAACGAGGATCTTGTTTGCTATATCCTCACGGGTGACCGCGATTCATTACAGCTGATCGGAGAGCGCGTGCACGTTCTGCTTGCAGGGAACAAGGAGACCACCGATATGGGAATCTCCGCGTTTTCCGAGAAATACGGCATTCTCCCCACACAGTTCGTCGACGTAAAGGCACTGATGGGCGACTCGTCTGATAACATTCCCGGCGTACCGGGGATCGGAGAAAAAACCGCGCTGAAGCTGATCGCGGAGCACGGATCTCTCGACCGCATTTACGAAACACTTGAAACCGCAGGGCACACCCCCTCCCTATATAAAAAGTTGTCCGAGGGAAAGGAAAGCGCTTATCTTTCTCAGACGCTCGCAAGGATCAACTGCGAGGTTCCGCTCGGCGTTACACTTGAGGATCTCCGCTTCGACGGGATCAACAAAAAAATCCTTCTCCCACTCTTTGAAAAACTCGAGTTCTCCGCGTTTTTAAAGCGCTTCGATCTTTATTCGGAGGAGGATTCTTCTACGGGAAGCACCGTCGGGGAAACAGAAGCGGAGACGCTTGCAATCCGAGAGATCACCGAAAGCGATCTCAAGAGCCTTTCCGAAAGATCTCCACTTGCGATCGGCTATGACGGGAACGTGCTTTCCCTTTACGACGGAGATACCGTCTACAGCTATAACGGGGATACCCCCCCGTTGATCCGCTTTTTAAACGAGCACCCTTATATCGTCGCACACGACTGTAAAGCGATCTACAAGCACCTCACGACGCGTGAAAGCTCCTTCCGCTCGTGCAAATTCGATGCAATGCTCGCGTCCTACGTAATCGACTCGGGAATGGGGGATTATTCGCTCTCCCGACTCGCCCTCGCCTATCTCGGAGCAGTACCGAGGGAGGATACCCCGAGTGCCGTGACCGCGTACCGGCTTTACGCACCGCTTTTTGAAAAGATTGTCTCGATCAGGTCTGAGAAGCTTCTTTATGAAATCGAAATGCCGCTTGCCGCCGTTCTTGCAGATATGGAGCTGTGCGGCTTTAAAGTAGACGTAAACGGCCTCGCGGACTTTTCCTCGGAGCTTGCTGAAATGGAACGAGAGTATGCGGAGCGGATCTACGCGCTTGCAGGTAAGGAATTCAACATCAATTCTCCGAAGCAGCTCGGTGAAATACTGTTCGAGACCCTGCAGCTTCCTGCATCGAAAAAGACAAAAACAGGCTACTCCACCGACGCGGATACGCTGAACAAGCTACGTCCGTATCACCCGATCATCGGAGATATCCTCGAATTTCGACAGGTAGCCAAGCTTCGCGCGACATATGCGGACGGACTCCACAGTGCGGCAGACGGGAATGGACGCATCCACTCGGTCTTCCGTCAAACGGGAACCGCAACGGGTCGCCTGTCCTCCGCCGAGCCAAATCTACAGAACATTCCGATCCGAACCGAGCTTGGAAGACGCTTCCGCAAATATTTCATTCCCGAAAACGCGGACTCGGTTCTGATCGACGCCGATTACTCGCAGATCGAGCTTCGCCTCCTCGCGGCAATCTCGGGCGATGAAAATATGACGCGGGCATTTGTCGACGGTCTTGATATTCACGCGTCGACCGCATCCGCTGTGTTCGGTGTTCCAATTGAGGAGGTCACACCCGAGCTTCGAAAGAGAGCAAAGGCGGTAAACTTCGGTATCGTTTACGGCATCGGAGATTTCAGTCTCGCGCAGGACATTGGCACGACACGCAAAAACGCAAGAGAATATATCGACAGTTACTTTTCGGCATATCCATCGATCGATTCGTATCTAACGGACGTAGTCGCCGATGCGAAGGAAAAGGGCTACGTCGTCACGCTGTTCGGCAGACGCAGATATATCCCCGAGCTCAAAGGCAAAAACAAGATGCTTCAACACTTCGGCGAGCGCGTCGCGATGAACAGCCCGATCCAGGGGACAGCAGCAGACATTATGAAAATCGCGATGATCCGCGTCTCCGAGGAGCTAAAAAAGTTCGGACTAAACGCGCGCCTCATCCTGCAGGTGCACGACGAGCTTTTAATCGAAGCCGCGAGAGCGGACGCCGACGCCGTTCTCGATCTCCTGATCCACGAAATGGAGCACGCGGTAGACGTTGGAGTTCCGCTTGACGTCGAGGCGGCGATCGGAGATACCTGGTACGACTGTAAATAACCGATTCTCTTGACATCTCACTTAAGTTGTGGTAAAATATCTCTCGTCAAAACAGAGACTATTACAGAATGCTATGAAAGGTTTGGTTGATTCTAAAGAATGAAAATTGGCTTTATCTCACTCGGCTGTCCGAAAAATCAGCTCGACACCGAGGTCATGCTCCACGAGGTCCTGTCGGCAGGGCACGAGATCACACCCGAGGAGACCGACGCGGAGATCGTCATTATCAATACCTGCGGCTTTATCGAAAGTGCAAAGCGCGAGGCGATCGACAATATTCTCGACATCGCGTGGCTGAAAAAGCACAACGAGCTGAAGGGAATCATCGTTACGGGATGCCTTGCCGAGCGTTACCGCGATGCGATCTTTGATGAATTTCCTGAGGTAGACGCCGTTCTCGGTGTCGGAAGTATCCACCACATTGTTGAAGCGATCGAGGCAGTCGCGAAAAACGTCAACGAAAAAGGGGAGAGCAATGTAAAGTTCTCTTCCTACGATCCGAAGGAAACGGTAAAGCTCGGAGGAGACCGTGTTCTCACAACCCCCGACTATACCGCATATCTGAAGATCGCAGAAGGGTGTGATAACCGCTGCGCCTACTGCGCAATCCCCTCGATCCGCGGCCCGTTCCGCTCAAGACCGATGGAGGACATCGTGTCAGAGGCAAAGCAGATGGAAGCCCTCGGAGTGAAGGAGCTCACCCTCGTCGCACAGGATACGACCCGCTACGGTCTCGACCTTTACGGAAAGTACGCGCTTGCAGAGCTGATCCGCAAGATCACGGACGAGACCTCGATTCCGTGGATCCGTATTCTCTACTGCTATCCCGACAAGATCACAGACGAGCTGGTAGCGGAGCTTCGTGACAATCCCCGACTTCTAAAATACGTCGATATGCCGATCCAGCATATCTCAAACCATATGCTTTCCGCAATGAACCGTCACGGCGACGGTACACTTGTTCGGAGTGTCGTTGAAAAGCTCCGCCGCGAGGTTCCCGACATCGTTCTCCGAACTACGCTGATCGTCGGCTTCCCGGGTGAGACCGAGGAGGATTTTGAGGAGCTTTGCAGTTATGTGCAGGAGGCGAAATTCGATCATCTCGGCTGCTTCCCGTACTCGAGAGAGGAAGATACGCCGGCTTACGATTTCGAAGATCAGATCGATGAGCAAACAAAGCAGGACAGGGCAGACCTCATAATGCAACTTCAGATGGAGATCAACGCAGCCCGAAACGAGAAGATGCTCGACAAAACCGTCGAAGTCCTCGTCGAGGATTTTGATCCCGTTTCCGAACAGCATTTCGGCAGAGATGCGGGAAATGCTCCCGAGATCGACGGAAAGATTTTCTTCTCCTCACCCCACAGGCTGATGCCCGGCACCTTCGTTCCCGTAAAGATCAAGGACGTGCTCGACTACGATCTCGTCGGAAAAGCGATCCTGCCGAAAACCAACAAATAAAAGGAGGAATCCGAATGAACCTTCCAAATAAGCTCTCGCTCTTCCGTCTTTGTCTCGTTCCGCTGATCATGATCGTTCTCGTGCTGCCGGGCAGCATCATTCCGTATTTTTGGTCAAGCATCATCGGTGCCATGATCTTCGTCATCGCATCTCTCACCGACTGTCTTGACGGACAGATCGCAAGAAAGTGCAATCTGATCACCGATTTTGGCAAATTCATCGATCCGCTTGCAGACAAGTTTATGGTGCTCGGCGCACTCCTCGCGATCGTCTACCGCTCCAACGCGCTCCGTCCATTCCTTTTCTGGGCGGCTGTGATTGTGATCTTCCGCGAGCTTGCGGTCACCTCGATCCGCCTCCTCGTGTCGCGAAAGAGCACGGTCGATATGGCGGCGCATCTTTCGGGAAAGATCAAAACCGTCGCACAGATCGTCTGCATCGTTGCAGCCCTCATTGAACCCTTGTTTTATCCTGCAGAATCGTGGATGGCGGTGTATCCACCCGTAACTCTTTTGACTGCGGCTGTGATGGTTATCACCACGATCTACTCGGGTATTTCCTACATCATTTTCTACGGGAAATATCTCGATCCCGAGAAATAACAAATCAATGAAAAAGAGCTGAGTCATAAGCTTAGCCCGAAAGAAAAAGCGGTTGTTCTTTACCGAAAGGTACTGAGCAACCGCTTGTTTTGTTATATGGTTTGCATTCCTGGTAAGGGCGGGATCGTTACACCCCAATAAGAGCGAAGGATCCGGTCGCTTTACCGAGAAATTACAGGAATTTGTATCTTAAGCGCGCGCTTTATATCTGAGCATATTCCAGGAATGCTTTTTCAGAACGACGTGAGAATCGGAGCTTATCGAAACCGATGTGGGGGCAACCCGTGTGGTATCCTTGTCGTTAACCGCCTTGAGATCATCGGAATAAAGCTCGGTGTGCTCGATCAGTCGGAGGTCCTCAAAGCCATCCAGATCAAGCTCCAGCTCCATATCCTCGTCAAGCGAGCGGTTTGCTGCATAAACAACAAGCTCTCCCTTGTCTTCGTCGTAAATGACACTCGTCGCAAGATAGGGAACAGTGCGCTTGCTCGACGTTTCGTAGGTGTCGCTTTCGGTTATCGTGCGTAGGGTAGAGCCATTTCCGTAAGCAGAGGCATACAAGAAGGGATAGAACGTGGTTTGCGCCCACGCCTTGCCGCCATCCTCTGTCAAAATGGGAGCGATCACGTTTACAAGCTGTGCAAGGCACGCCATTTTTACGCGGTCACAGTTATTCTGCAGGGTCATAAGCATACATCCAACGACCAAAGCATCCTCGAAGGTATAGACGTCCTCGAGCCAAGTGGGGAGTTCCACCCATTTTTTTCGTGTTTTATCCAGCTCGTTTCGGTGATACCAGACGTTCCATTCGTCAAAGGATAGGTTGATGGTCTTTTTCGACTTTTTCTTTGCCTTTACTGCGTCGCAAAGGGCTACCGTGCCCTTGATAAATTCATCCATTTCCTCCGAGCGTCCGAGGAATTTCGGGGTGTCGTCGTCCCTGTTTTTATAATAAGTATGAAGAGAGAGATAGTCCACGTAGTCGTATGTATGATCAAGAACGGTCATCTCCCATTCTCCAAAGGTCTTCATTCCGAGCGCAGAGCTTCCGCAGGCAACAAGCTCGATCGATGGATCTGTCCGCCTCATCACCTTTGCCGCTTCAGTGGCAATACGACCGTACTCTTCGGCTGTTTTATGACCGATCTGCCACGGGCCGTCCATCTCGTTTCCGAGACACCACACTTTGATGCCGAACGGATCCTCAAAGCCGTTTGCACGGCGCATATTTGCATAGTGTGTATCGGTCGTTGCATTACAGTACTCAACACAGTTACGTGCTTCATCCGGACCGCGCGTGCCGAGATTTACCGCCATCATTACTTCGGTGCTTGCACGCTTTGCCCACTCCTGGAATTCGTCTATTCCGACTTCGTTTGTTTCGATTGTATTCCACGCAAGATCCATACGCTTCGGTCTCTTGGATCTGTCTCCCGTGCCATCCTCCCAGTTATATCCTGAGACGAAATTGCCGCCCGGATAGCGAACGATCGGGACGTTCAGCTTTTTTACGAGCTCGATCACGTCTCTGCGGAATCCTTGATCGTCTGCCGTGGGGTGCGTCGGCTCGTAGATGCCGCCGTATACCGCTCTTCCAAGATGCTCTATGAACGAGCCGTAGATTCGTCTGTCGATGTCACCTATCTTGAATTTCTTGTTTGCCGTGATTTTTGCTTTCATAGTCATACTCCTTTCGGTTTTGGCTTTTATTATGTCATCTTGATGCCGTCTTTAGTATCAAGAAGCAGACATCTTTGTTCATTGATAAGACTCTTTTCGGGTCATTTAACAGGCAACCAAACACGCATCTGGTTTAATCCTCGGTTGCCCCACATAAAATATGGAATTAACTTAATCTTCCGCTTTTCTTCTCTATATCCATCCGTAAAGTAAAGCACTTTCGAATCGTCACAGACAAGCTCCGTTCCCCTTGCGGTTACTGTATATACCTTCCCGAGATCATTGGCGGCGTCTGAGAAGCCTCCTATTTCGATCGGGGTCATTGGCTCGATCGTTAACGTCGCTGAGCCGTCAAGCGTAAATCCGAAAACTTCACCGTCGTTATCCGCGCCCTCTGCGCAGTAGACCACAGGCCCTACCGTTATTGCGGCCTTACCGCTGTTTGCCGCGACCTTAATATTAGAGCGATTGATACGGGGAGTCATATCAAGCCTGAGCGTTATCACATCCCCCTCCTTAACATCCGTATAGTAATATCCGTCTTTAAGCTCCCCTGCGGCTGAAATACTGTAGTGATTCAATGTGAATTGCGGAATATGGATTCCCAGTCTTGCTTTTCCTTTTTTGACGGTATATTTTACGATGTCCCCAAAGGGGTAATCGGTCTCTACATCAATACTCACATCAGGCAACGAAAGCTCTCCGGCGACAAAAATGTTGGAATAAACCACACATTCTTCAACATCCCAGGCATACCTTGCGGCAGACGCAAAGAATCTTGCCGCGTTAGGAGGGCAACAAGCACATTTATGCCACCGGAATCTTTGAGGAAGTGCGTGATTGTGTGCCGCCGTTGTGCCTGAAACGCCGGGAATAACTTCGGTTGGATTGACGTAGAAAAAGCTCTTTCCGTCAAGCGCTATACCGGCAAGGACGGTATTGAACATTGCGCGTTCCATTGTATCTGCAATCATACCTTGTCTCTTGATCCTAAGTAGCTTTGATGCAAAAAAAAACAAGGGCGATCGATGCGCAGGTTTCACAATAAGCTGTATCAGCGGGAAGGTCGTAATCGGTCGAAAATGCTTCTCCGAATTTTGTAGAGCCTATTCCTCCGGTGATATACATCTGGCGGTTTACTATACTGTCAAAAAGCTTAAAGCAGGCCTCTGTGAGTAACTTCTCCTTGGTTTCACTTGCGATATCAGCCATAGCAGTGTAAAGGTAGGTAGCTCTAACGGCATGCCCTTTGGCATCCGTTTGTTCTCTTACCGGCAAATGACTTTGATTATATTCTGTGTTTTGGGGATTGCTCCTCCCTATTTTCCAGTTACGCCCTTCAACCTCTTTAACGAAAAAGTCCGGATCAACACCGCGAACGTTTATAAAATGCTCAGCCAATTCCTTGTATATTTCTTTTCCCGTTGTATGATACAAACGCATTAACGCAAGCTCTATTTCAGGATGTCCGGGGTAGCCTTCCGCGCCCTCGATTATAAAATGGCGATATAGCAGCTCGGCATTTTTCTCCATTATATCAAGCAGCTTTTTATTTCCCGTGATCTCATATAGAGCAACTGCCGCTTCCATCATATGTCCGGAGCAGTACAGCTCGTGTCCCTCTAACAGATTTTTGAATTTTCCCGTAGGACGAATGAGTGTAAAATAGGTATCGAGATATCCGTCCGGCTCCTGGGCCTCGGAAATAATATCGCAGATTTTATCGATGCGTTTTTCTAAGTCCTTATCAGGCTTTATTTGCAAGGAGTATGCCGCCGCTTCTATCCATTTTGCAACGTCACTGTCTTGAAATACTGCGCCGATAAAGGGCTCGTTTTCGGGCAATGTTCCGGTTTTGTTCAGTAATCCCGCGTTTTTGAAATTGGCTATTGCGTGGCTCTTTACCGCGTCTGTCACCTCGTCATTTATTATCTTTTCCTGAAGCGGCACTATGGTATCACATACGAGATTCGCTTGTCTATATAACAATCCGCTTGTGAACTTAAAATTTTTTACCATAAATAATATCCTTCGAATCAATTAAGTTTCCATACAAGGTCGGCTATCATAAGCTTTTCCTCAAGAGCCTCTACGGTTGTATCCTTTGTAATATGCACAAACTCAATGCCCATAATATTTGCAAAATCCTTCATTTGCTCGGCGCTAACGTCATAGGAAAGAACCGTGTGATGCGCTCCGCCTGCGGTTATCCAACACTCAACTCCTGTAAGAAGGTTGGGCGCAGGCTTCCACATAACGCGTGCTACCGGCAGATTCGGCATATCCATAATTGGCTTTACACATTCGATATCCTGACAGATAAGACGAAGTCTGCCCCCCATATCCACAAGACTGACAACTATTGCGTTTCCGGCTTTGCCTTCGAAAACAAGTCTTGCGGGGTCCTTTACGTTCATTCCGATTCCGAGGTGATGTGTCTCTATTCTGGGCTTGTCTGCCGCAAGGCTGGGACATACCTCAAGCATATGAGCGCCAAG
>JAZSIN010000306.1:0-2277 GCA_045533845.1 Eubacteriales bacterium
AATCCCGTCTCCCCGTCCGCAGTATCGGTCTCGTTCTGACGGCGCGCAAGCTCATAGCAAAGGACCATCAGAGAGTCGCCGAGGTGAACGGTCTCGACGACCATCTTACCTGATACGTCGTGCAGGCGACCGTTCGTAAAATTCCACGCGCCCGGAACGCCGAGTGCGGACAGCCTTGAAACGACCTCGATCGCAGACTCACGCGGCAGTGTCAGAACGGCGATGTCAACGATGTTTTCATCGCAGAAGGCTTCAAGCTCGTCCATCGAGTGGACTGAGACCTCTCCGATCCTCTGCCCAAAAAGTGCGGGGTCAACGTCAAACATCGCGATGACGTCAACGCCCCTCTTCTCAAACATCGAGCTGTGTACAAGCGCGCGTCCGAGGTTGCCCGCACCGATAATGATGGCGCGAAAGCCCTTGCCGACGCCGAGGATCTCCGAGATCTTGGCGTACAGATAATTGACGTTATAGCCGTAGCCCTGCTGTCCGAAGCCGCCAAAGCAATTGAGATCCTGACGGATCTGTGACGCCGTAACGCGCATCAGAGCGGCAAGCTCGTTCGAGCTGACGCGCGTCTTTCCGTCGCGGAGCAGCTCTCTGAGGTAACGGAAATAACGCGGAAGACGCTTGATCACCGCCGACGAAACGATCGGGCGACGGTCGTCCCGCTTCTCTACCGTACATTCCTCGGGGGTCTTATTTGTTAGCATACTGACATCCTTTCTATCGGTCATTCCAAAAGCAGAACTTTTCTATAAGTCAATACTTCTTCGAAATTTTTCCGAAATTCTACGTTTTGACGAATCGTAGCTTTCCTTACTTCGAAGGGGTCTATTTTTGTTTTGAGGTTTTCCACAGCCCGTCCGTGAACCCTTCTTTCGGTGCAATGTATAAATTCGTCTCGGATTTACAGAAGAACCGCGATTTCATCGGGCTTGTCGAAAAATCGGGAATGAATATTCATGGAAAACAGTCCGGATGGCACTCGAATCGGCACTTTTCCACCGAGTTTTCCACAGCCTGTGGAAAACCGTGTGAAAAACTTCGATTCCTCTTCGTGTTTTCCTTTCGTTCAAAATTATCGTAAAATTGCCGAATTTGAATTTTTTTCCTTTCGTTCCGCTTTTCGGACAGATGGATTTTGTGCAAAAATGAACCGGTCCATCATTCCAAATTCCGAACTTTTCTTTTATACCTATGTCAGCCGTAAAAATCGTTTGCCGAGGCGTTCAGCGCAGTGCCGCTGAAATTCCCCTTCAGATATTCAAAATATCCTGCCGTTGCAACCATCGCGCCGTTGTCCCCGCAAAGCGAGATTGGCGGGACCGAAAGGCGCGCGCCATTCTCTTCCGCGATCTCGAGAAGTCTTTTTCGGAGGTGCGAGTTGGCGGCAACGCCGCCCGCTACAACGAGCGTACGAAGTCCCGTCTTACGGAGCGCCGAGGAGACCTTTTCTGCGATCGCCTCCACGATCGTTTTCGTATAGGACGCCGCAAGATCGGCGCGGGAGAAGTCCTCCTTCATCTGCTCCATACGATTCAGCGTGTTGAGCGCCGCCGTCTTGAGACCACTGAAGGAAAAGTCAAGATTGTCGCCACTAAGTGCGGGCGACGGGAACGTAAAGGCGTTGCTCTTCCCCTCGTACGCGAGGCGGTCGAACGCCGCGCCGCCGGGGTACGGCAGTCCGATCACGCGCCCGATCTTATCAAACGCCTCTCCGACCGCATCGTCACGCGTGCCGCCGATCTCCTCGAAATCGGTGTAGTCGCGCACATAAAAGATCGAGGTATGCCCACCCGACACGACGAGTGCGAGAAACGGAGGCTTCAATTCGGGATCCGACAGATACGCCGCCGCGATATGTGCCTTAACGTGGTTGACCCCCACGAGAGGAATCGCGTTCGCATATGCGAGAGACTTCGCAAAATTCACGCCCACAAGAAGTGCTCCGATCAGTCCGGGGTACGCCGTCACCGCCACGCATCCGATATCGTGAAGTGAAACGCCTGCCATTTCGAGCGCCTCATAGGTGATACCTGAGATCGCCTCTACGTGTGCGCGGCTCGCGATCTCGGGCACAACGCCGCCGTACAGACGGTGTGTCTCGATCTGGGATGCTACGATATTGGACGCAATACGACAGATTCCCGTCTCAAGATCCATCTCGACGACAGACGCCGAGGTCTCATCGCACGAGCTTTCCATTCCGAGTATATACATAATGATAAAATACCTTTCCATTCGGCAGTGCGTTCCCCTTCGGTCCACGCGCCA
>JAZSIN010000243.1:0-2115 GCA_045533845.1 Eubacteriales bacterium
GGTGTCACCCAGGGTGGTCAGCATTTCGTTTGTGATGTACAGAAGACCGTAGCCGGTTGCCTGCTTTCTGGCAAGAGAGCCGCCGTAGGACAGACCCTTACCGGTCAGCACACCTTCGTATACGTTGCGGATTCTCTTGTACTGACCGTACATATAGCCGATCTCACGTGCGCCGGCGCCGATGTCGCCTGCGGGAACGTCGGTGTCCGCACCGATATACTTCTGAAGCTCGGTCATGAAGGACTGACAGAAGCGCATGACCTCTCCGTCCGACTTACCCTTGGGATCGAAGTCCGAGCCGCCCTTACCGCCGCCGATCGGGAGACCGGTGAGCGCGTTCTTGAAGATCTGCTCGAAGCCGAGGAACTTGATGATGCCCTCGTATACGGAGGGATGGAAGCGGAGACCGCCCTTGTAGGGGCCGATCGCGCTGTTGAACTGAATACGGAAGCCGCGATTGATCTGCACCTTGCCGCTGTCGTCTACCCACGGAACGCGGAACTTGATGATGCGCTCGGGCTCGATGATGCTGTCGATCACGCCCTTCTCGATCAGCTCGGGGCGCTTTTCTACGACGGGCTCGAGAGATTCGAGGACCTCTCTGACCGCCTGATGGAATTCAGGCTCTCCGGGGTTGCGTGCGATGCACTGCTCCATCACGCCGTTGAGATACGGGTTCTTAAATGCCATAGTTACCTCCGTCGTCGCACGGCAGGCTGCCGCACGCGAATCAAAAAATGGATTTTGAGCGATTTCTCGGTCTCGGTTGCAGCGGCTGTGTCGTTTTTGTGATCTGTGCCGTGCGCTCCCCTGCTTTTTTGCAAGTTTTCCTTCGCTCACTTGCAGAGAGTATAGCATAAAATTTGTGACTTGTCAAGGGGGGAATCTGTGATTTTTTCGGCAAATTTGTCTCTTTTTACAGGGAAGACTGATTTTTCGGAAGAAAATCCCCGAAGAATAAGCAAAAATTCCCGAAATTTTCTTGACAACGCCTCCGTTTTCCGTTACAATATCAGTAATGAAGCGGGCTTCGCCCGTGTCACGGAAAGGATAATACGCTATGAGAATTGCGCTGATCCCCGAAGAGGGACAATTCTACAAGGTCAGTATGCACTGCCACACGACGATCTCGGACGGAAAGCTTACCCCCGAGCAGGTCAAGGAAGCCTTTAAGAGCACGGGCTACCACGCCGTTTGCTTCACCGACCACGAGGTCCTGATCGGTCATAAGGACCTCTGCGACGACGAGTTCATCGCACTCCACGGCTACGAGGTTGCAATCAAGAAGGACATTTACGAAAAGACCGCTCTCTTTATGCCGGTCTACCACTTCAACTTCGTCGCCGAGAGCCAGGACAATCTGAAGATGCCGCGCTTCCACAACAACCCGCTGCGCTCCTACCCCGGCAACTCGAAGGAGTGGACCGAAAAGGAGGGCATCTACGACGAGGAGGATACCGTCTTTGAGACCGTATACGATAAGGAATGGATCTCCGATTATCTGACCGCGGTGCAGAACAGCGGCTTCCTGACCATCTACAACCACCCGCAGTGGTCGCTCCACACGGCGTATGATTACATCGGACTGCGTGGTCTCACGGGCATTGAGGTCATCAACGGCGGCTGTATCCCGATGAACGACAACACCGCCCTTCCCTTCCAGGATATGCTCCGCGCGGGAATGGACGTTCTTCCCTACGCGGGCGAGGACAACCACGCGGTAGGCGCTCGCGGCGGCAGGACCTGGACGATGGTCAAGGCGAAGGAGCTTACCTACGACGCGCTGATCGAGGCGCTGAAGAAGGGGGATTGCTACGCGTCGGAGGGTCCCGCGATCGAATCGATCGTTTACGAGGACGGCGAGCTCATCGTAAAGACCTCCCCCGCCTACTCGGTCACGCTCTTCGCTGAGAGCCGCTACACGCCTGCAAAGCGCTCGGACGCAAACGACGTCACCGAGGCACGCTTCGCATACACGCCCGAGAATTTTGGGCGCTTCTTCCGCTTCGAGGTGCGCGACGCAAGAGGACGCAAGGCGTTCTCCCGCGCGTTCTACACCGCAGACCTGAAGGTAGACTGAATCCGAGTCAAAAAAGAGCGGACGGCTTTCGCCGT
>JAZSIN010000125.1:0-1585 GCA_045533845.1 Eubacteriales bacterium
CTCGACGATGCCTCCCCCGTGAAGAAGGACGACGCGGTACGCCCCGAGGGCAAGAAGAAAACGCAGAAGACCGAGGAATCGAACGCCGAGCCCGAGGAAAACGAAACCAAAGAATAAGACGAAAAAGGAAACGATAGATCACTATGGAAAAGAAAGTCATTATCAGTGCAAAGACGGTCGAGGAAGCGACCGAAAAGGCAATCAGAGAGCTCGGCGCACCGAATGCGGACGCCGTTACGGTAACCGTTCTCGAGGAGGGCTCGAAGGGATTCTTCGGACTTGGTGCGAAGGAAGCGAGGGTCGAGGCGACGATGAAGGTCGGAAACGAATACTGCGCACTCGAGCTTCTGAAAAAGCTCCTCGCCGATATGGAGATCGAGGCAGACGTCCTGATGACGGACGGCGACAACGACGACAAGCTCATCGTGATCGAGGGTGAGGGCGCGGGCAATCTGATCGGTCACCACGGTGACACGCTCGATTCGCTTCAGTACCTTTTGAACCTCGCGGCGAACAAGAAGACGCCCGGTGAGAAGCGCGAATACGTGAAGATCACCCTCGACATCGAGGGCTACCGCAAGAAGCGTGAGGAGACCCTCCGCGCGCTTGCAAGACGCAAGGCAGAGCTCGTTCTGAAGTATAAGAAGAGCATTATGCTCGAGCCGATGACGCCCTATGAGCGCCGCATCATCCACTCCGAGGTGCAGAACATCGAGGGCGTTTCGACGAACTCGATCGGAAGCGAGAACAGCCGCAAGGTCGTTCTGTTCCTCGACGAGAAGTACGAGTCCGAGTCGAATTACGACTACGCGTACGACACAGAATAAAAGTAGGTGGGCTGTTCGATTTCGATCAGCCCACTTTACAGTTATAAACGGAGGCTTTTTATGAAGCTATACGATACCATAGCGGCGGTCAGCTCTCCGCGCGGGAAGGGCGGCGTTGCACTCATCCGTCTTTCGGGTGAGGAGGCGATCGGGATCGCGTCGCGCGTTTTTTTTCCGAAGAACGGGAAGCGCCTTTCGGAGCTTTCTCCGTCCCTTTTCGTATACGGTGACATCCGTATGCCGACCGACGGCGGAGACGAAACGGGGGAACGGATCGACGACGGCATGGCGGTCGTCTTCCGCGCCCCGCGCTCCTTTACGGGGGAGGATACGGTTGAGATCACCTGCCACGGCGGCGTGCTTGTCACCGAGGCGGTGCTGTCGGCATTCCTTGCGGCGGGCGCGCGCCCTGCCGAGGCGGGAGAATTCACCCGTCGCGCGTTTGTAAACGGTAAGCTTGCACTTTCCGAGGCAGAGGCGCTCGGGACGCTTCTCGAGGCGAAAACGCTTTCCCAGCTCCGTCTGTCGCGGAGCGGAATGGACGGTCGGCTTTCGGGGCGCGTCGACGCGCTTGCGGCACGGCTTCGTCACGTTCTCGCGTCGGTCTACGCGCGGATCGACTATCCCGACGAGGATCTCGCCGACCTTTCGAATGAGGAGATGCGGGCGATCCTTTCGGAGATCGGAAGCGAGGCAGAGACCCTTCTTGACACCTATAAGACGGGACACGCCGCGATGGAGGGGATCGACACCGTGAT
>JAZSIN010000288.1:0-5874 GCA_045533845.1 Eubacteriales bacterium
CAAAGCAATAGCCATGAAATATGCAAGCGAAGGTGCAAATATTGCATTCACATACGTAAGCAACAGCGAGGTTGCCAGACAGGTGGAAGAGGAGATTACTGCAATGGGTGTAACCTGCAAAGGCTACATCTCAAACGCAGCCGATTTTGCAGCAACCGAAACTGTAGTGAAAAACGTGCAGCAGGACTTCGGACGCATCGATATACTTGTGAACAACGCAGGGATCACTGCAGACAGAATGATGCATAAAATGGAATAGCCGCGACGCGCGGCTACAGAATTCTATGAAAGGAAAGGTGAAACAACGAAGTGTATACCGAAAACAAAATGAATCTTCCGCTTTCTATGCGGAATGAGCCGAAGGATATGCGCTCCTGCAGATGTGACCGTCCGGAAGAGAGGAGTACCTGTCATATCGCGGGTACGCATGGCCCGTCCTGGGGACTTGAAGGATATCCCGTGGCGATGGTCTACGCGCCGATCCAGCACTTTGACCGTATTTTCGATCTCGACACTGCTCTTTATCGGGGGACGATCTTCGAGGAGCTCGACCTGCCCTTCACGTGTGGAGGGAAAACGAAGGGAGGCTATTGTGGTGGATGAAAAGGATATGAACCGCCGAACGGGATGCGGTTGCGCGCGCCCGACACGCACTGCTGTCCCCCGTGGAGGATACCACGCGCATACGGGTGACTCGAGAATGGGACCCCCGTGCGGATGCCGCAACGGAAACGACCTTAGAGGCACGGGACGCGGAACGAACGGTGGCGGAATGCGGAGGGATACGTGCGGATGCGAAAAAAGCTCGGTTCCGAACGGCGTATGCTGTGAGCTGATGGAAAAGCTTCGAAAGCTCGAGTTTGCGATCGTTGACGTTGCGCTTTATCTCAACGCGTACCCCGAGTCGGATTGCGCCCTCGCTTATTATCATAAGCTGATCGAGGAGCGCGACTGCCTCATGGGGGAGATCAACGACAAGTGCGGTCCGATGACGCTGTTCGACAATCGGGATAAGACTGCCTGGAAGTGGGCAGAAGGACCGTGGCCCTGGCACACGGACAGCCACTGAAGGGGGGAGAAAGAATATGTGGATCTATGAAAAGAAATTGCAGTTTCCCGTAAAGATCAAGAACCCGAATCCTACGCTGGCACAGATGATCGTCAGTCAGCTTGGCGGTCCGGATGGAGAGATCGGCGCGTCGATGCGCTACCTGAATCAGCGCTACTCCTGTCCGAACGATAAGATCACAGGCATTCTGACCGACGTAGGAACCGAGGAGCTCGCGCACATGGAAATGATCGCCGCGATTCTGTATCAGCTCACGCGGAATCTCACGGAGGAGGAGATCGCGGGAACGCCGTTTGCCGCGTATTTCGTTGATCACACGACGGGAATCTATCCTGTCGCAGCGTCCGGCGTTCCGTTCGACATGAAATATATCGCGTCGAAGGGAGACCTCCTAACCGACCTCCACGAGGATCTTGCGGCAGAGCAGAAGGCGCGCACGACCTATGACAATCTGCTCCGTCTCGTGGACGATCCTGACGTCAGAGAGCCGCTGAAGTTCCTGCGTGCCCGCGAGATCGTGCACTATCAGCGCTTCTCCGAAGCCCTCGGACGCGCACAGGACGATCTCGACGCGAAGAATTTCTACGCGTACAACGCTTCATTTGAAACGGCGAAATGCGCTCCGAAATCGAAGGGAATGTGCTGCAAGTAACGGGCGGCGCTTGACTTTCTTTTAAAATTGTGCTATGATGTAGGGGAAACTACTATGGGAGGGAGCACCTTATGTCTCGCATTTTTGAATCGGTAGATACGCTGATTGGCAACACGCCGCTTCTTGCGCTTCACAACATCGAAGCGTCGCTCGGGCTCTCCGCGCATCTGCTCGCAAAGCTTGAATATCTGAACCCCGCAGGCTCGGTGAAGGATCGTGCCGCGAAGATGATGATCGACGCCGCCGAACGGGAGGGCAAGCTGAAGGAGGGCTCGGTCATCATCGAGCCGACCTCGGGCAACACGGGGATCGGGCTTTCCGCTGTCGGTGCGGCGCGCGGCTATCGCGTTGTGATCGTGATGCCCGACACGATGTCGAAGGAGCGGATCGCCTTGATGCGCGCGTACGGTGCGGAGGTCGTTCTGACCCCGGGGGCGCTCGGAATGAAGGGCGCGATCGCAGAGGCAGAGCGACTTGCCCGTGAGACCCCCCACAGCTTTATTCCCAATCAGTTCTCGAACCCGATGAACGCCGAGGCGCACCGTCTGTCGACGGGTCCTGAGATCTATCGGGACACCGACGGAGCAGTCGATATTTTCGTCGCGGGCGTCGGAACGGGCGGCACGATCACGGGCATCGGAGAGTACCTGAAGCAGCAGGACTCCGGGATTCGTGTCGTTGCAGTAGAGCCCGCCGCATCCCCGCTTTTGTCGTGTGGAACGGCAGGTGCGCACGGGCTGCAGGGGATCGGTGCGAACTTTATTCCGTCGGTACTGAACCGATCGGTATACGACGAGGTGATCACCGTTACCGAGGACGAAGCGTACCGCGCGGCGCGTCTTCTCGGAAGATCGGAGGGCGTGCTTGTCGGGATCTCCTCTGGTGCGGCGCTTCACGCGGCGATCCTACTTGCGGGTAAGACCGAGAATGCGGGGAAGAACATCGTCGTGTTGCTTCCCGACACGGGTGACCGCTATCTTTCTACCGATCTGTTCCTGTGAGACGCTCACAGACGGAGAAAATTTTGAAAATCCCCTTGACAACAAGCCGCTTTGGTGGTATAATCCCTATAACCGAATATCAAGAGGAAACCGATGAGGCAGAAAAAAATCGGAGAGCGCCCTCAAAGCGAGCGGATTACGGTGCGAGTTCCGCAGGGTGTGCCGAATAATATGGACTGCCGAGGGTAGTGTTAAATGCGCTGACGTCGGGACCCGCGTTAGAGGTCCGAGATATGTTGGTATCTCATAGAGAGCCGTATGGCTGAAGCAAGGTGGCACCGCGATTTTTCGCCCTTGGTCTGCGTTTTTGCGCAGATCGGGGGCTTTTGATTTGGTCTCCCCGCTTTGGAGTACGGTACAGAATCGAAAGGAGGACGTAAAAATGTCCGAACAGAAGATCCCCTACAAAATTTATCTTGAAGAAAGCGAAATGCCGAAGGAGTGGTACAACGTCCGCGCCGATATGAAGAACAAGCCCGCGCCGCTTCTCGATCCCGAAACGATGAAGCCGATGACGGCGGAAAAGCTCGGCACGGTCTTCTGCGACGAGCTCGTACAGCAGGAGCTTGACGAAACGAACGCGTATATCCCGATCCCCGAGGAGATCCGCGATTTTTACAAGATGTACCGTCCCGCGCCGCTGATCCGCGCGTACTGCCTTGAAAAGAAGCTCGGCACGCCCGCGAAGATCTACTACAAGTTCGAGGGAAACAATACGAGCGGAAGCCACAAGCTGAATTCCGCGATCGCACAGGCGTACTATGCAAAGAAGCAGGGTCTTCGCGGCGTCACGACCGAGACGGGTGCGGGTCAGTGGGGAACGGCGCTTTCGATGGCGTGCTCCTACTTTGAGCTCGAGTGCAAGGTCTATATGGTCAAGGTCTCGTACGAGCAGAAGCCCTTCCGCCGAGAGGTGATGCGCACCTACGGTGCATCGGTCACTCCCTCACCGTCGATGGAGACGGCGGTCGGACGGAAGATCCTTAAGGAATATCCCGGTACGGGCGGCTCGCTCGGCTGTGCGATCTCCGAGGCAGTCGAGGCGGCAACGCAGAGAGAGGGTTACCGCTACGTGCTCGGAAGCGTCCTGAATCAGGTCCTGCTCCATCAGTCCATCATCGGACTTGAGACCAAGGCGGCGCTCGACAAATATGGCATCAAGCCCGACATCATCATCGGTTGTGCGGGCGGCGGATCGAATCTCGGCGGCCTCATCTCGCCCTTCGTCGGCGAAAAGATCCGCGGAGAAGCCGATTACCGTCTGATCGCGGTCGAGCCCGCGACCTGCCCGACCCTGACGCGCGGTGTCTACGCGTACGACTACTGCGATACGGGAATGGTCTGTCCGCTCGCAAAGATGTACACGCTCGGAAGCGGCTATATGCCCGCAGGCACACACGCGGGAGGTCTTCGCTACCACGGTATGAACTCGGTCCTTTCCCAGCTTTACGAGGACGGTCTGATGGAGGCGGTATCGGTCAACCAGACCGAGGTCTTCGCGGCGGCAGAGGAATTTGCGCGCGTTGAGGGAATCCTTCCTGCGCCCGAGAGCAGCCATGCGATCAAGATCGCGCTCGACGAGGCGAAGAAGTGTATCGAGACCGGTGAGGAGAAGACCATCGTGTTCGGCCTCACGGGAACGGGCTACTTCGATATGTTCGCATACGAGCGCTTCCACGACGGCAAGATGGTCGACTACGTTCCGACCGATGACGAGATCGCGGAAAGCCTCAAAAAGCTCCCGAAGCTCTGATACGAAACAAAATACTCCCGACTGTACTGCGGTGCGGTCGGGAGTTGTATTTTTTTACATTATTATTCAATATGATTCAGTGCGAGAAGGGAAAGGGGACGTAAAGTTGCACAAAATCCGCTTTCCGTCATCGTGAAAAGCGTTCAAAATCCCGAAAATTTATTGAGGACGAAAAAAAACAGGGAATTTCCTTGACAAATTGCAAAAATGTTGTATAATAGATGCATAAACGTGAGCGAAGTGTCTTCTACAACGAATAATTATTCAAAAACTGCGAATAAAATCCGCTCACGCGTGCATAAACCGTCCTGCCGATCGAAAAAGGCGTAAGGGCGGCGTTTTGGAGTTTCGTCTCAGACGAAAAGGGAAGGAAAAAGATGGTCAAGGTATTTATCGATGGCAGCGCGGGAACAACAGGGCTCCGCATTTACGAGCGACTCGGAGAGAGACGGGAGCTTTCTCTTATCCGTCTGTCCGAGGAAAACAGAAAGGATCCTGAGGCACGGCGTGCGGCACTCTTAGAGGCGGATATCGCCTTCCTTTGTCTGCCCGACGCGGCGGCCGTTGAGGCGGTCGCACTTGCTGAAGGAGCCGACACCGCGATCATTGATACCTCGACGGCACACAGAACGAGTGGGGGTTGGGCGTACGGCTTTCCTGAGCTTACGGGGCAGCGGGCTGAGATCGCACGTTCAAAGCGGATCGCGAATCCCGGCTGTCACGCGAGCGGCTTCGTTGCACTCATCCGTCCCCTCGTTGAGATGGGCGCTCTTCCGAAGGACGCGTCCCTCTCTGCGTTTTCTCTGACGGGCTACACGGGCGGCGGAAAGAATATGATCGCCGAGTACGAGACGGAGGGAAGAGATCCGCTCCTCGACGCGCCGCGTGCTTACGGACTGACGCAGAAGCATAAGCATCTGCCCGAAATGCAGAAGCTGTGCGGACTTTCGGTAACGCCGATCTTCTGTCCGATCGTCGCGCCCTTTGCGTGCGGTATGGAGGTCTCGGTTCCGATCTTCGCGAAGGACCTTCGCGTTTCCATCGACGAGGTCCGCGCGATCTACCGCAGCTATTACAGTGAGGGTCTCGTGCATTTCGTTGATTCGGCGGACGAATCGGGCTTTCTTTCTGCCGGCGCGTTTGCGGGACGGGACGATATGCAGATCACGGTTACGGGCAACGATGAGCGCATCGTGCTCACCGCGCGCTTTGATAACCTCGGCAAGGGGGCGTCGGGTGCTGCGATCCAGAATATGAACATACTGCTCGGCGTCGACGAAAAGACCGGGCTTTCGGTGTAAGCATACAGATACAGGATAAAGAAAAACAGGAGATAGATATGATGAAAACCATTGCGGGCGGCGTCTGTGCCGCAAAGGGCTTTACGGCAAGCGGGATC
>JAZSIN010000165.1:0-3255 GCA_045533845.1 Eubacteriales bacterium
TAAAGTGCATTCAGTGCATCGATCAGCGTCATACCGCTTTCTTTATAGTACGCTGCCATTTCGGTGATCAAAAGCGCGGTCGAAACGGCGTCTTTGTCGCGCGCATAGGTGCCCTTCAGGTAGCCGTAGCTTTCCTCGAAGCCGAGCAGGTAGGTGCCCTTTCCCGACGCCTCATAGTTTTTGATGACCTCTCCGATGAACTTAAAGCCCGTCAGCACGTTGTGGATCGTGACGCCGTTTGCTTCGCAGATGCGCGTTGCAAGCTCAGTCGAAACGATCGTTTTGACCGCATAGGGAGAAGGGGGAAGTCCCCCCGTTTTCTTATACGCTGTGATGATGTAGTCGAGGAGGAGACATCCCATTTGATTTCCCGTGATCGTGCGGAATTCGCCCGATTCGGTGCGCGCCATCGCGCCAATTCGGTCAGCATCGGGGTCGGTCGCGATGATGAGATTGCTTCCGATGCGGTCGGCGAGTGCGATCCCGGGCTCAAAGACCTGCGCGTATTCGGGGTTCGGCTTCGGCGTCGTGGGGAAATTGCCGTCGGGCGCTTCCTGCTCCTTTACGATGTAAAGATCAGTAAGTCCTGCGCGACGAAGCGCCTTGGGGACGAGGCGGGTCCCCGCACCGTGGAGCGGGGTATAAACGACCTTGAAATCCTTTGCCGCAGAAAGCGTTTCGGGATTCACGCGCTGTGCGAGTACGGCGGAGAGGTACCTTTCGTCGAACTCCTCGCCAAGAAGATGCAGAGAGCCGCTCTTCATGGCTTCCTCGAAGGAAATACGCTTCACGTCGTCAAAAATATCAAGCTCTTTCATTCGCTTTGCGACGACGTCTGCCTGCTCGGGAGAAAGCTGTGCGCCGTCCTCCCAATACGCCTTGTAGCCGTTGTATTCCTTCGGATTGTGCGAGGCGGTCACGTTGATACCCGCGATACAATTTAACTCGCGGACCGCAAAGGAAAGCTCGGGGGTCGGACGGAGCGTGTCGAAGAGATACGTGTCGATCCCGTTCGCGAGAAGCACCTCTGCAGCGGTTTCTGCGAAGAGGCGCGAGTTGTTACGGCTGTCGTGTGCGATCACAACGCCGCGCGACGATGCGCCCTCTAAGAGAACGAGATCGGCAAGTGCCTGTGTCGCGTGCGCGACGGTATGGACGTTCATCGCGTTCATACCCGTTTTCATAATACTGCGAAGTCCACCCGTCCCGAAGGAGAGGAGGGAAGAAAAGCGCGCTTTGATCTCGTTTTCGTTGTCCTTGATCGCGCGAAGCTCCTCCTTTTCGCTCTCGGAAAGTCGGTCGGACGCGAGGAAGCGGTTATAGTGGTCGATATAAGAATTCATAAAGGATCTCCCTAGGAAAAATTGATGATCAGCTGTTTTTCAGCTCCGAAAGCGCGGTGGCAAGCTGATCGGGGCAGGAGGTCGACTTGAAGCCGCAACGGATGCCCTTCAGGCGTGCGATCGCTTCGTCGACGGTCATTCCCTTGACAAGCGCGGCAACGCCCTGCGTGTTGCCTGCACAGCCACCATGGAACTTGACGTCCGTGATCACGTCTCCTTCGACCTCAATGTCGATCCGACGTGAGCAAACGCCCTTTGTAGTATATTCGATTCGAGCCATAACAGAACTCCTTTTCTTTGAAATTTGAAATTTGTAAGTGTTTTTCTTCGATCAAAGCTTTTCGAGGATATCGAAGCCGTCGAGGAGGAAGGCTTCCATCTCCTCAGCCGTGAGCTTTCGCTGAGAGAGGAGCGCGAGCTTATAGATATAGCTTGCGATGGTCTCTGCCTTTTCGGCGTCGGAGGAAACGAGTCCCGCGAGCTTTTCCGAAAGCGGGGAAGAAAGGTTCAAGACGAGCGAGGACTCGACGGGGAAGGAGAAGCCCTCCGCACTGCCGTTCATCTGATACATCCGCATCATCTCCTCCATACGGCGGGATTCCTCGGTAATATTCAGGAATGCGGGCGTTCGCGTCTTCAAACGGTCGAATCTGACCGCGAGCTCGGCGTTTCCGCTCACCTTGCGGAAGAGGTCGACGAGCTCTGCATTTTCCTCGATCTCGCCGTCGTGCTTCATCGCACCCGCTACATCAGCGTCAACGCGAACGAATTTTACGCCCTCATTATAGCTTTCGAGCAGGGTCGCAAACTGCGTATCAATGAGCTGCGGGAAGACCGCGACTCGGATCCCTTCGTCACAGAACATACGGATATACTGCGCCTGAAGTGCGGTATCGGTCGCGTAGTAGACCGTATTTTCGTTCGTTTCCTTCGCGCCGTCGAGATACTCGGTGAGGGTGACGTAGGTGTTGTCGGTGAGGCGGAGCAGGATCGATTTCTTGACGCGATCGTAGAACTTGCGGTCCTTCATACAAGCGTATTCAACGAAGGCGCGAATGTTGTCCCACACCTTTTCATAGCTTTCGCGATCGTTCTGAGAGAGCGAATTCAGCTTGTCTGCGACCTTCTTTACGATGTGCTGAGAGACCTTTGCAACATAGGTGTTGTTTTGAAGATAGCTGCGTGAGACGTTCAGCGGAAGCTCGGGGCAATCAAGCACGCCCTTCAGCATCAGAAGATAGTCGGGAATGCCGTCCCAGCTGTTGTCGGCAGCGAGGACCTGATTGTAATACAGCTTGACCTGTCCCTCAATCGACTCGTACTCATTTCCAAAGCGAGGGAAGTAGAGAATACCCTTGAAGTTCAGCGGATAATCAGCGTTGATGTGGATCTGGAAAAGGGGTTCCTTGAAGTCGTGAAAGACGGTTCTGTAGAACTCCTTATATTCCTCATCCGAGCATTCGGAGGGAAGCTTCTGCCAGAGAGGGGAGACGTCGTTGATCGGCTTCTCCGCTTCCTTTTCTTCGTTTTTGTCCGCTTTTTCGTCAGTTATTTCGGAAAGATCCTGCAGATAGATCTCAACGGGCATAAACGCACAGTATTGGGTCAGCATCGAGCGGATCTTTGCAGCATCGAGGTATTCTTCCTCACCCTCCATAATGTGCATCACGACGTCGGTGCCGCGCGTTTCCTTGTCGCAGGACGAGATCTCGTACGCGCCCGCATCGTTACAGGTCCAATGGACGGCGGGAGTACCCGTAAAGGATTTCGTATAGAGCTCGACCGTCTCGCTCACCATAAACGCAGAGTAGAAGCCGAGACCGAAGTGACCGATGATGCCATTCTTATTTACGCCGTGTTCGCCTTCCGTCGCGGACTCGTATTTTTCAATGAATTCGAGTGCCCCTGAAAG
>JAZSIN010000098.1:0-3626 GCA_045533845.1 Eubacteriales bacterium
CCTGAACGCCTCGGCGTTCAGGTATGGGTTCAGAGTCCCTCAAGGCACGTAAAAATGAGTCTGCCGTCCGAACATTCGTTTTGCCGAGCTATGTCAATGCCTCCCTCAAATTCTCCATTTTTTCGTAGGACCACTTGAAAAAATTCTCCAATTTTTTTCGTAGGGCCACTTGAAAAAACGCCCGTTTTACGCTATAATAAAAGAAAAATAAAAAGGAGTCCTTCCTATGATTAAGATAATAAGCTACAACGATCTGAAAAATTATTTTAATATCCCCGACGAGGCACTTAGTTTCCTCGCTTCAATTACCGAAGCGACTGAAAACGGCCGCTACACCTTCTCGGACGACTGCTTCGTTAACGTCATGAACTACACGACGAAGGAGGAGCTCTCCGATATGGAGGCGCACGACGTCTACGTCGACGTGCAGTGCCTCTATACAGGCGAGGAGCGGATCTATTACACCGACCGCGCATCCCTCAGGGAGACCGTTCCGCTGAACGAAGCGAAGGACGTCCTCTTTTTCGCGTACGAGCCCTCGCCCTGCGTCGACTATCTGCCCGGCGAGTGCGTCGTGCTTTATCCCGACGAGGCACATCTGCCCGGCCGTGCGATCTCACACTCGATGACCGTCAAAAAGGCTGTTATGAAGCTGAATTTCGAGAAGCTCCGTAAGTAATCGCCAAAGCCGCAGAGGCTATTTCGATCCTTGTCTACATTTCTATCATTTTTTGGAGGCATCTATGAACTTTGAACAATTTGAACTGAACGATATGCAGTACCTTGTCCGCTATCCCGATGGATTTGACCCGTCAAAGCGCTACCCCACGATCCTGCTCCTCCACGGCGCGGGCACCCGTGGACGCGACCTTGAAAAGCTGAAGGGCAACGCCTTCTTTACCTTGACCGAGGCGCATGAGAATTTCCCATTCGTCGTCTTCGCGCCTCAGTGCTCGAAGAATACGTGGTTTGATCACTTTGAGACGCTTCGGAAATTCGTGAAGCAGATCGTTGCCACCCCCTTCGTCGATCCCGCGCATCTTTATATGACGGGCGCAAGCATGGGCGGATACGGAACCTGGCAGCTCGCGATGAGTATGCCGAAATACTTCGCGGCGATCGCACCCATCTGTGGCGGCGGTATGTATTGGAATGCCGCTCGGCTCGTAAACGTCCCCGTTTGGGCATTCCACGGCGCGCTTGACAAAACCGTCCTTCTCGAGGAATCCGAAAAGATGGTCAATGCCGTCAATAAGAAAAACGGCAACGCGCGCCTGACGGTCTATCCTGACGTCGGACACCACGCGTGGACACCCACCTACTCGAACCCCGAGCTGTACGAGTGGTTCCTCTCGCACAAAAATGAAAACGCAAAGGAGCTCGTAAACGAATACACCGACGCAAAGCTGTTCGGTTGATCGGATACAAGGCAGGAGCAAATGAAAGACAGACTGCTTCCCGACTATATGTTCGCGTCGTACAGAGAGATCACGCCTGCATTTCTGAAAAGCATCGGCGTATCTTCCCTGCTGATCGACATCGACAACACCCTCGTGCCTTATGAAATGCGTGATCCCGACGACGAGATCCGCGCGTGGTTCTCGTCACTTGCGGAAAACGGCATCCGCGCGGCACTCGTTTCGAACAACCACAGAGAACGCGTCGAACGCTTTAACGAACCCCTTGGTCTTCCCGCCTTCTTTGACAGCGGAAAGCCCGGAAGGAAACGACTCAACGAGGCACTCGCGGCAGTCGACGGAACGGTCGAAAACACGGCTGTGCTCGGCGATCAGCTTCTCACCGACGCGGCATTCGGCAAGTCGAACGGTATGCGCGCAATCATCGTACCACCGATCTACGATAAACGGAATCTCTTCTTCCGCACGAAGCGGCTCCTCGAGATCCCCGTGGTCAAAAAATACAACAAGCTACACGGCACGAGCTTCAGCACCTTCCGCCTCCCGCCGAAGCGGAAGTGGTGACTTCTTCAAGGGCACGCACAGAAGCTTCAAAAATTTTGAGACAGGAGAATGGCTACCGATATGGCAAAAACAGCACTTTTCGGACCGGGCGGTAACAGCGAGTCCTTCTACAAGTCGGGGCACAAGGCAACGCTCGAGGCCCCCGCGTGGCTCGCGTCAATCGGACTCGGCGCATATGAATATCAGGCAGGTAACGGACTGACGGCAGGTGTCGCCACCCTCCGCGCGATCGGAGAAAAGGCGAAGGAGCACGGCATCGCAATGTCCCTCCACACACCCTACTTCATTTCCCTCGCGTCCCAAGAGGAGGAAAAACGGCTGAAAAGCGTCGACTACATTCGCCGTTCACTCGCGGCGGCAGAGGCGCTCTGTGCCGACACGATCGTCATTCACTGCGGTGGCGTCGCAAAGATGAGCCGCGACACGGGAATGGCGCATTCAAAGGAAACGCTCTCCCTGCTCCTCGAGGGACTCCCCGCGGATCTTCCGATCCGTCTCGGACTCGAAACGATGGGAAAGATCAATCAGCTCGGCACGGTCGAGGAGGTCATCGAGCTGTGCAAGCTCGACCCGCGTCTTTACCCCGTCGTCGACTTTGGACACCTCAACGCGCGGAATCTCGGCGGATATTTCGTCACGTCGGACAACTACCGCCGCGTATTCGATGAGATCGGCTCGGCGCTCGGTGACTCCTACGCGCGTACGCTTCACTGCCACTTCTCAAAGATCGAATACACAAACAGTGGTGAAAAGAAGCATCTGACCTTTGAAGACACCGTCTTCGGTCCCGACTTCGAGCCCCTTGCCGAGGCGATCGCGAAGGATTCCCTCGCCCCCCGCATCATCTGCGAATCGGCAGGCACGATGGCAGAGGATGCCCTCGCAATGCAAGAAATGTACCGCCGAGCGAAGGAAACGCTCGCATAACAGAAAAAAAGGCCACGAACGGGAAAGGAAAATCGATATGTCTCACCTCACAAAGCTTCAGAACGCGCTGAAAAATTCAGACGCATACGCCGTCATCGTCTCCTCCGAGATCAATCAGCGCTATCTCACCTCCTTCGCCTTCACCGACGGCTACGTACTCGTCACGCGGGAGAAGGGCTATCTCATCACCGATTTCCGCTACATTGAGGCGGCACAGAACGAATGCGCCGACGGCTTTGAAATTCTGATGCCCTCGGGCGGAATGCTCCGCGAGATCCACTCGATCCTCGGGGATGGCAAGACCGTTCTCTTCGAGGAGGCGACCCTGCCCGTCGCGGACAGAGAGAAGCTCGGACGCATCCTCAACACCACCTCCCTCATTTCGGGCGGCTCGGAGCTGCTCGACGGCCTCCGTCTTTACAAGGACAAGGAGGAGATCGAAAAGATGAAGAAGGCGCAGGCGATCACCGACGCGGCGTTTTCGCATATGCTCGACGTCCTCACGCCCGATATGACCGAGCTTGAGGCGGCACTTGAGCTTGAATTCTTTATGCGGAAAATGGGCAGTGAGGGAACGGCGTTCGACACGATCGCGGTCTCGGGCTCTGCCTCCTCCCTCCCCCATGGCGTCCCGCGGAACAAGAAGCTCGAGAAGGGCTTCTTCACGATGGACTTCGGCGCGCGCATCGACGGCTACTGCTCGGATATGACGCGTAC
>JAZSIN010000144.1:0-2053 GCA_045533845.1 Eubacteriales bacterium
CTTGAGGCGGCTCTCTCGGGAAAGAGCGATCTGCTTGCAGAGGCGATCAGAGACGCGCTCGACCGTATGACGGCTGAGCTTGCACAGACCGCAGAGATTGACGGAACGGAGATCGACGGCGTTTGCATTACGGGCAACACCGTAATGCTGTCCCTTCTCACGGGTGAGCCCTGTGAGCCCTTTTCACACGCACCCTTCGCGGCGCGGCGTCTTTTCGGGGAAACGGTGACGGCGGGCGAGCTTTCGCTTTCGACGCTTTTGCCCGATACCCCCGTGTATCTTCCCGCGTGTATCTCCGCCTTTGTCGGAGCCGATACCACCTGCGCGATCCTCGCGACCGAGCTGTGCGCGGGGGATACCGCGATGCTTGCGGACATCGGCACGAACGGTGAAATGGCGCTGTACTACGGTGGAAGGCTCACCGTCTGCTCGACTGCCGCTGGTCCTGCCTTTGAGGGTGTTGGCATCTCGATGGGGATGCGTGGTGCCGTTGGGGCGATCGACAAGGTGAAGGTCGAAGACGGCGTCTTTTATGCGCACGTGATCGGTGACGGTGAGCCCGTCGGCATCTGCGGAAGCGGACTCGTCGACGCCGTCGCTTGTATGCTTGACGAGGAGATCCTCGACGAGAGCGGATTTCTCGAGGACGAGCCGTTTACGGTTCGTGGGCCCGTAACGCTGACGCAGAAGGACGTGCGGATGCTCCAGCTCGCGAAGAGTGCGATCTGTGCGGGGCTCTGCACCCTCCTTGACAGCGAAAAGCTGAAGGCTTCGGAGATCCCTGCCTTTTACGTTGCGGGCGGCTTCGGAAGCTATCTGAACCGCACGAGCGCCGCAAGGATCGGACTTCTTCCGACGGCGCTTGCGGAAAATCTCGAGGCTGTCGGAAATGCCGCGCTCGCGGGTGCCTCGATGCTCTTACTCGGCGCCGCCTTCAGAGAAAAGACCGAACAGATGTCGAAGGAGGCAACGGTGCTTGACCTTTCCACGAGCTCCATATTTTCCGACAGGTATATGTCGGGAATGATTCTTGATGAATGTGAGGTATGAACGAATGGCAGACAAGATAACGAACGTCAGACGGGCGGCGCGGTTTGAGCGCCCTGAGTACATCCCGATGACCTTTGTTATCAATGCGGCGTGCTGGCATCACTACGATAAGGAGGCGCTCTTTGACCTGATGGAGGAGCATAAATTCCTCTTTCCGGATTTTAGTCGCCCCGCGCCCGATTGGATGCCGAAATATTCACCGAAGGCACGCGCAGGACAGCCATACACCGACGTGATGGGCTGCACGTGGTACACCGCAGACAACGGAATCACCGGCACGGTGCTTGAGCATCCGCTTGCCGATTGGGATGCCTTCCACACGACGTGGCAGATCGCGGATCCGAATACGACGGATGGGCTATATCCCGTCAACTGGGAGAGCAAGACCGCGAAATGGAAGCAGATCAAGGAGGCGGGCGGTAGCTTTAAGGGCTCTCTGCGCCACGGTCACACCTTCCTCCAGCTTTGTGATCTGCGCGGATACGAGAATATTCTCTGCGATATGATGGACGAGGAGCCCCTTCTCGACGAGCTCATCGATGAGCTCACCGCGTTTAACCTCGCGCTCGTCAGGCGCTTCGTCGACAACGGCTGTGTATCGATGTCTTATCCCGAGGACCTCGGTATGCAGGTGGGACCGATGCTCTCACCCGATATGTTCAGACGCTACATCAAGCCCTCGTACGAGAGGATTATGCAGCCCGCGCGCGACGCGGGGATCCCGATCCATATGCACTCGGACGGTGACATCCGCACCCTCGTTGACGACATCGTCGACAGCGGCGTGGAGATCGTTAATCTGCAGGATCTCGTGAACGGCATCGACTGGATCGCGGAGAAGTTCAGAGGGAAGGTCTGTGTCGACCTCGACATCGACCGTCAGTCGGTCACGCCGCACGGCACACCCGAGGAGATCGACGCGCTCATCCGCGAGGAGGTCACGAAGATCGCGACCCCCGAGGGAGGCCTCTCGATGATCTACGGGCTATATCCCGGAGTTCCG
>JAZSIN010000287.1:0-8468 GCA_045533845.1 Eubacteriales bacterium
AGCGCCTCCATCCGTTCCCCCGCCCGATCGAGTGCCTCGATCGTCTTGTAGCACTTATCCCGATCCATGATGGTCGTGTGCGGCATCATACCAAGCCCGATATTCCTGCATCCGAAGCGGAGATGCTCCTCGACGAGCGTATCGACGTCCCCAAGGATGCGCTTCATCGCAACGTGGGTAAGCACGATGGGAAGTCCGCTCTCCTCGGACACGCGCTTGATCATATCCGGATCAAAGGTCCCTCCTGAAAACTGGAGATAGGAGTAACCCATTTCCTTCAGCTGCTTTGCCGCACAGAGAAAGGAATCCTCGCTTTCGAGATGATTTTTGATTGAAAACAAGTTTAATCCTACTTTCATGCCTTTATAAAATCTCCTTTCTCCTCACGGTATCCATTCTCCGTAAGAAGCTTCTTCAATGCGTTCACAGCGGCATCGAACGCTTCGTCGTTCGTATCGAAACGGAAGCGGTGCTTCATTTCCTCTCCGTCGATGTCCTTGTAGCTTCCGAAGAGCTTCAGATGCGGCTCGAGGGTCAGGATCGTGTCGCCCTCGATCATCTGTACAAGGCGGTCGATCTGTCCGTCGCCGTGTCCCGCGGGAACGAGCTCTCCTGTTTCGTAGATCACGTCCTTAATGTGGAAATAGGTGCTGATACCGTGGAGTGCTGGAAGCGTCTTGTCGGGCATCTCATCGCACTGCAGGAAGTTCGCAGGGTCATAAACAAACGCAAGCCCCGGCACGTTTTCCTTGATATCGAGCACGCGCTCTACCGTGTCGCCGTAGATCTTCTTTTCATTCTCGTGACAGAGCGTCACACCGTATTCCTTCGCGGTATCGACCATACGGCGGAGGTTTTCGATCACCTTTTCCCGCTGCCCGTACGACTTGCGGAAGCTGAACATACGGATACGGTCGGTCTCAAACACCTGCGCAAGCTCACACAAGTGTCGCACGGTAACGAGATATTCGTCGATATCAACGTCGATATCGACCTTTCCCATCGGAGAACCGAGTGCCGAAAGTGCAATGCCGTTTTTCTTAAGCTCTGCGGAAATCTCCCGCGCCTCGTCGAGCGTCAGGTCTTTGACGTTTTTGTCTCCGACCGAGCGAAGCTCGGTGAGATGGATATTGTTTCGAAGAAGTGCCGCGATCTGCGCTTCAAGAGGCTTTCCTGCCTCGTCCGAAAATGCACTGAGTCTGATCATTTTGTATTCTCCTGTTTATTGAAAATATATTTCCTTATACATTATAACTCTGCCAAAAGCGAAAATAAATAGCAAAATTCGCATTTTGTATTGCAATTTTGGCATTTGTGTGCTATGATTAGTTATCAAGAACAGACCGATACGGTGAGGTACACAATGATCGAAATCGATAACGGACAATATTCCTTCCATCACGCGGCAAGGATCCCACAAAAAAAGGGCTTTCACCGCCATATGCACAACGGCTACGAGATCCTCTACTTTCTGCGTGGAGACGCCGAATATATCATCGAGGGCTCGGTCTATCAACTGAAGCCGCACGACCTGCTCTTCATCCATCCCCGCACCTTTCATTATCTGAATCCTCTGTCGGACGCGACCTACGAGCGCTTCGTGATCAGTTTTCCCGAAAGCCGCATTCCTCCGTCCTTCCGCTCATTCGTCGAAAGCTCAAAGGAAATTTACCGCGTCCCAAAGGGTTCGCTTCTGGATCTTTTTTTTGAGGCGTGGGCGCGTGCCGAGATTGAATTTACCGAGGACGCGCTTCGTGAATATCTCGACACCGCGCTTTCGACGGTGCTTCTCTTCCTGAAGCATCTGCCCGAGGAGGAGGCCGTTGAACCGATTCGGGAAAACCACACGCTCGAGGGCATCCTGCATTATATTGACGAGCATCCGGGTGAGCCACTCACGGCAGAAATTCTATCGGCAAAATTCTATATGAGCACCTCATGGATCGTCCATACCTTCAAAAAAAGCCTTGGGATCAGCCTGATGCAGTACGTCGGGAAAAAGCGCATCCTCTACGCCGAGGAGCAGATCCGTCTCGGCAAGCCGCCGACCGAGGTCGCAAAGCTCTGCCATTTCGAGAGCTATTCCACCTTCTACCGCCAATACAAGAAGATTCTTGGACACGCGCCGCAGGAGGATCGACCGAAGCGCTCGGTCTGACCGGGCAACCGAGAGAAGGCAGACTCGAAATTTTTTTGAGAAAAGGCGAAATTACGGTTGCAATTTGGATCTCGTTGTGGTAGAATGATAACGATGTTTTTGTGAGAGGTGATTTTAATGGTTCGTAAGGGCTTTGACAACGCACTGTATACCGAAAAGCAATGGAAAAACATTCTCGAGCGCATTGACCGCTTCGACGGTAAGCTCTACCTCGAATTCGGAGGCAAGCTGTTCGACGATTTCCACGCATCCCGCGTCCTTCCCGGCTTTATGCCCGATGCAAAGATCCGCATGCTGCAATCGATGCACGAGCAGGTCGAGATCATTTTCTGTATCAGTGCCGAAAATATCGAAAAGAGCAAGATCCGTGCCGACCTCGGCATCAGCTACGACCAGGATCTGCTCCGTCAGATCGATCTCGTCAAGGGTATGAACATCGAGGTCAACAGCGTCGTCATCACACGCTACAGCGGTCAGCCCGCCGCCGATCAGCTCCGTCTGAAGCTTGAAGCGAGTGACATCCGTTGCTATACGCACAGGGATATCAAGGGCTACCCCCACGACCTCGACTTCATCGCAAGTCCAGAGGGCTTCGGGTCGAACCCCTATATCGAAACGACGAAGCCTCTCGTCGTCGTCACAGCCCCCGGACCCGGGAGCGGAAAGCTCGCAACCTGCCTCTCTCAGGTATACCACGAGCACGAGAGAGGAAGAAAGGCGGGCTACGGCAAGTACGAAACCTTCCCGATCTGGAATCTCCCCCTGAAGCACCCCGTCAACCTTGCGTACGAGGCGGCGACTGCCGACCTGCAGGACGTCAATATGATCGACCCCTTCCACCTCGAGCACTACGGTGTGTCGACGATCAACTATAACCGCGACGTCAAGGCGTTCCCGATCGTTCAAAGGATCCTGTCCCGCATCACGGGCGACGCGACCTTCTACTGCAGTCCGACCGATATGGGCGTCAATATGGTAGGCTACGCGATCTTCGACGACGAGGCGTGCCGCGAAGCAAGCAATCAGGAGATCATCCGCCGCTACTTCCGTGCATTGTGCGACCACCGTCAGGGCAAGGAGCCCGCCGAGACCGTCGAGAAGCTCCACGATATTATGGAGCAGCTTGCCCTCAAGGAGGAGGACCGTCCCGTCGTGCTTCCCGCAAGACGTAAGAGTGCCGCCTGCGGATGCGTTCCCGCCGCCGCGATCGAAATGCCCGACGGGCGTATTATCACGGGCAAGGCAACCGATCTGATGAGTGCCGCAAGCGGCGCACTCCTCAACAGCATCAAGGTGATGGCGGATATTCCGAAGTCCACGCTTCTGATGAGCCCCGCCGTCCTCGAGCCTCTGCTCTCACTCAAAAACGATCTGCTCGGCGGCAGCTCGAGCGGCTCGAGCGTCCTCAAGGCGAATGACGTCCTGTCTGCTCTTTATATCTGCGCTGTCACCGATCCCATCGCAAGACGCGCGATCGAGCAGCTTATCCGCCTGCGCGGCTGTGAGTTCCACTCGACGCACATTCTGACCTCGGGTGACGAGACCGTCCTTCGTAAAATGCAGCTCAACATCACGTCCGACCCGATCTTTGCAAGCAAAAAGCTGTTTCATATCTGATCCCCGCTTCACAAAGAAAAAAGCCGTCTTACCTTCGTAAGACGGCTTTTTTTAATTTATAATTCGTAGGAAAAATCAATAATTGGTCTTCTTAAGCTCAAAGAACGCCTGCGGATGGTTGCATACGGGGCAGACCTCGGGCGCGTTCGTACCAACGACGACGTGACCGCAGTTGCGGCACTCCCAAACCTGTACCTCGCTCTTCCTAAAGACCTCCTGCATCTCAATGTTGCGGAGCAGAGCGCGATAACGCTCCTCGTGCGCCTTCTCGATCGCCGCTACGCCTCTGAACTGTGCGGCAAGCGCGGTGAAACCCTCTACCTCGGCTTCCTTTGCCATACGATTGCACATATCGGTCCATTCCATATTTTCGCCCTCTGCGGCATGGAGCAGATTCTCTGGCGTGTCACCGAGCTCGCCGAGCGCCTTGAACCAAAGCTTCGCGTGCTCCTTTTCGTTCTCTGCGGTTTCAAGGAAGAGTGCCGCGATCTGTTCAAAGCCCTGCTTCTTCGCTACCGATGCGAAATAGGTGTACTTGTTGCGCGCCTGCGACTCACCTGCAAACGCCTCCCAAAGATTCTGCTCGGTCTTCGACCCCTTAAACGGATTGTTTCCCATTCACGTATTTCTCCTTTATATTCTTAATTTCTTCGGACGCCGTGAAGCCTCCTACGATTTCATTATACATTCCGAAATCGCAGATGTCAAGTACAAGTTTCTTGTAACGGAGAAAAAATGTTGCGTTTTTACAAAAATTCAAGCGAAAAGGAATTTTCTCTGACTCGCTTTATGCATATTTTTGAAAATTTCAGCATATTTTGAAAAAAATCAAGTATTTTTTGAAATATTTTAAAAATGCTCTTGCATTTTAACGGAAAATATGCTATACTATAGCAATCACAGGTCCTAAGGGGGAATTTTTTCGTTATGCAGAACCTTGAACAGAGCGAAAAGATCGCAGAGATCCAGTCTCAGCTGGACGGCTTCGTCCGTGAGGCGGAGGATTCCTACGTCATTCCGGAGAAAGCGTTTCAGAGCTACCGCGTCAAGAGAGGTCTACGCGAGATCGACGGCACGGGTGTCGTCGCAGGCGTAACGCGCATCGGTAACGCGCACGGATATATGATGAATGAGGGCGAGAAGATGCCCGTCGACGGTGTGCTCTCCTATCGCGGATACAACGTAAACGAGCTGATCGCAAACGCCGAAAAGGAAGGGCGCTTCGGCTTCGAGGAGTGCGCGTATCTCCTGTTCTTCGGTTCCCTTCCGACCGAATCCGAGCTGAAGGAATTCAACGCGATGCTTGACCACTACCGCCGCCTCCCGCCTCGCTTCACCGAGGATATTCTGATGAAGGCGCCGTCAAAGTCGATCATGAACAAGCTCGCGATGGGCGTCCTCGCGCTTTACGCGTACGATGAGAGCCCTGACGAGACCACCCTCGACAATATGCTCCGCCAGAGCATCGAGATCATCTCGCGTCTCCCCGTCATCGCAGCGCATTCCTACTCGGTCTATAACAACTACTTCTTCGATAAATCGCTGAACCTCCATAACCCGCGCGCAGAGCTGAGCACGGCGGAAAACTTCCTCCGCATCCTGCGCCCGAACAAGAAGTACACTGAGGAGGAGGCACGCCTGCTTGATATGTGCCTCGTCCTCCACGCAGAGCACGGCGGCGGTAACAATTCAGCCTTCTCCTGCCGCGTCCTCTCCTCGTCGGGTACCGATACCTACTCCGCGATCAGCGCAGCGATCGGCTCGCTCAAGGGTCCTCGCCACGGCGGCGCGAACATCAAAGTGCAGGAGATGTTCGACGACATGAAGGAGAACATCGGCGACAAGCCCTCGGACGGCGCGATCCGCGACTACTTATGGAAATGCCTGCGTGGTGAGGCGTACGACCACAGCGGTCTTGTATACGGTATGGGACACGCCATCTACACGAAGTCTGACCCGCGTGCCGTTCTTCTGAAGAACGCGGCACGGAAGCTCGCGTACGAAAACGGCTACGGCGATGACTTCGAGCTGCTCGAATCGATCGAGCGTCTCACGCCCGCCGTGTTCGCCGAATACAAGCGCGTCGACCGCCCGATGTGTGCCAATGTCGACCTTTACTCGGGGCTCGTATACCGTATGCTCGGCATTCCCGTCGTGATGTATACTCCCCTCTTCGCGATCGCCCGCGTCGCAGGATGGTGCGCACACCGCATCGAGGAATACACGACCGCAAAGAAGATCATCCGTCCCGCGTATAAGTGCCTCGACCGCGCAAAGCGCTACGTCCCGATGGCAGAAAGAACGTCGAGCGGTAACGAATTCACCTTCGGGGACTGATCCGCCGATAAATAAAAAAAGCCGTGTTTTCAGACACGGCTTTTCGTTTCCATACGGAGATCCTTCTGTATCGTCTTCGGGGGAAAACTGTTCCTCCATTCCGGGGGCGCTCCGTTCCCTTTCGGTCTTCTCACGTTTCTGATTCATTCAGACCGTCCGCGTCCCGAAGCATTTTTCGACGAAGCTCAGGATCGTCTCCTCGTATTTCGCGGGGTCGACCACATATCCGAGACAGTGATCCGCCCCCTCGAAGCCTTCAAAGGAAGCGTCGCTCGCGCACTCTGCTACGATCCTGTGGCTCATCTCGCACGGAACGAAGCCGTCGCCCTCTCCGTGGAGGATCAGAATCGGCACATGCGCCCCCTTCACCGACTCGATCGCCCCGCCTCGAATGCGGAACCGCCCGAAGACAAGTGCGCCAATCCACAGAAAGGGATAGATTGGCTTCGGCGCAATGCCGATGTCCTTGCAGACCTTCTGCAGGATCTCCTTCGGCGACGAATACGGGCTGTCCGCAATGATCCCAACGACGTTTTCGGGGAGATCCAGATCGGACGCCATCAGCACGGTCGCCGCCCCCATCGAGATCCCCGTCAGAATGATCCTGACGTCTCGCCCGAAGCGCTCCACCGCGTAATTCGTCCAATCGAGACAGTCGTACCGCTCAAGTACACCGAAGGTGATAACGTGTCCGTCACTCGCACCGTGCGACCGTTGGTCGACGAGCAGGGTGTTGAAACCCACGCGCCGTGCGAAAGGATCGCCGCCGCAGAAATCGCGGATCGCATCTCCCTTGTAGCCGTGGAATTCGATCTGAAGCGGCGCGCCGTCACGGACGTGGTAGTAACGCCCGAAGAGACGCTTCCCGTCCCGCGATCGGATCGTGACCGTTTCAAAGGGCACACGGGAAAAATCCTCGGTCCACCCACCAAGCTTTTCCGCGATCTCACGGAAGGCACCACTGTCGTCCGCATAGGTCACGTCTGCTTGCACCTTGCCGTCCTTGCGCCGCGCGTGATAAAAGGCACGGCGGTAAGCGTAGTAGGCTACGCCGAGTATCAAAATCAAAATCAGTCCTATTGCAAAAACGAACCATTTCATCGTATAGCAGTCTCCTTTAATCGCGCAAAACGCGCCTTCCCATAGATTATAACAAGCATTTTGTCAAAAAGCAAGGACTTTATACGGATTTATGCAGAATTTTTCCATAAACTTTTTTCGGGAAAGGGGTTGACAAGGGAGAACGAGTGTGCTATAATGTTATGGCAATCGGAAAAGGGCAGACGTCCATCCTGCCGGAATGGCGGAATTGGTAGACGCCCGGGACTTAAAATCCCGTGATACGTAAGTATCGTACGGGTTCGATTCCCGTTTCCGGCACATAACGAATATCGCGGGGTAGAGAAGCGGTTAACTCGTCGGGCTCATAACCCGGAGATCATGTGGTTCAAATCCCATCCCCGCAATAAAAACAATGGCAGGTGCAACGCACCTGCTTTTGTTTTTATCATGGAGTAGGTCTGACCACTCGGTCTCCGGAATGAGACCGACCTCCGCGCCTTGCGCGGAATGTCGGGCGAATAACTTGCAACCTAAGAAAAAACGATTAATTATCGTTTTTTCGACGGTTGACGGCACAAAGCAAGGAGCTGAAGGAGCAATCTGCGACTGCGACGCGCAGCGACTATGCGACTGCCGCGAGCGATCATGTGGTTCAAATCCCACATCTAAAGCGGCGGGAGCAAGCCCACACCCTACCGCGCCTTGCCGCCGAGACACGCTTGCGTGGTGAGGTATGTGAATAGTAAAAAGGCATTTAATATGTATACAAAACAAATGATGCATTTTGGTTAATCCAATTTGCAACACTCAATGAAAATGTTGATGAATATGCTCAACAAATTACAAAGTGGGCAAAATCAATGGTGTTCTCTGACTAAAATTGTATTATTCAGTTATATCTGTTAAAAAAGTACGGGTATAGACTATTGACAATGTCTTTCTAAAATGATATACTTTTCTTACAGTACAAAATTCGGAGGCATAAAATAGCAAAAAGCGTACAGGATATCCTCGCTCTGATCAAGGAACAGGGCATCAAAATGGTCGACTTCAAGATGGTCGACATCAACGGTCAGTACCGTCACGTAACCATCCCCGCAGAGAATTTCTCGGAGGATACGATGAAGAGCGGCATTGGTTTCGACGCGTCGAACTACGGCTACGCCGTCGTTGAGAAGAGCGATATGGTCTTCATTCCCGATCCCGATACGGCGGTAATCGACCCCTTCTGTAATATCCCCACCCTCTCTATGACGGGTAACGCGATGATCATCGACACCCCGGAAAACCGTCC
>JAZSIN010000267.1:0-6069 GCA_045533845.1 Eubacteriales bacterium
CCCGTGATGATCATGCCGTCGTAGCGATTGTCCTTCACCTCGTCGAAGGTCTTATAAAAGGCGAGCATATGCTCTTCGGAGGTATGCTTTGATTTATGCGTCGCCGTCTGGAGGAGCTCAAGCTCAACCTGAAGCGGTGTGTTGCCGAGGAGACGCGCGATCTGCGTTTCGGTCGCGATCTTCAGCGGCATCAGATTTAGCATCAGAATATTAAGCGGACGGATATCCTGCGTCATTGCGCGGTTTTCGGTCATAACGAAGATATTTTCCTCTTGAAGCGTCTGCGTCGCAGGTAAGAGATTCGGAATCTTGATCGGCATATTCTCGCCTCCTTTTTACATCACAAATAAAATCTTTTCACTAAAGGATCCTGAAGATCGCTAAGAGAGTTTTCAAGTGTCTTTTCTAGGACTTTGGGCAGAACTCCGATTAAGCATTCAGCGCCTGCTCAAGATCCGCGAGGATGTCCTCGACATTCTCAACGCCGACAGAGAAGCGGATCTGCTCGGGCAGAACGCCTGCCGCAACGAGCTGCTCGTCGGTGAGCTGACGGTGAGTCGTCGATGCGGGATGCAGAACCGAGGTGCGGGAATCAGCAACGTGTACGACGATCTGTGCAAGGCGAAGACTGTCCATCACCTTCATTGCAGCTACTCGTCCTCCCTTGACACCGAAGGAGATAACACCGCAGCAGCCGTTCGGAAGATACTTCTTTGCAAGCGCATTCTGCGTGTCTCCTTCGAGAGCGGGATAGCTGACCCAAGCAACCTTTTCGTGCTTCGAAAGGTACTCTGCGACACGGGTCGCATTCTCGCAATGCTGCTTCATACGGAGCGGCAGGGTCTCAAGACCGAGGTTCAGGAGGTACGACGCGATCGGCTGCATCGCAACGCCAAAATCGCGGACGAGCTGAACACGCATCTTCGTGTAGTACGCGTGCTCGTTTCCGAACTGCTCGGTATAGATGACGCCGTGATAGGATTCGTCGGGCGTCGTGAGCTCGGGGTATTTGTTCCCCTTCGTCCAGTCGAAGCGGCCGCCGTCCACGACGCATCCACCGACGACCTGTGCGTGACCGTCCATATACTTCGTCGTCGAGTGAACGACGATATCCGCGCCAAATTCAAACGGGCGGCAGAGCACGGGCGTTGCAAAGGTATTATCGACAACGAGCGGCACGCCGTGCGCGTGCGCGAGGTTCGCAAATCGTTCAATATCGAGAACGGTCAAAGCAGGGTTCGCGATCGTTTCACCGAAGAACATACGGGTGTTTTCGTCAAACTTCTTCGAGATCTCCTCATCCGACATATCGGGGGTAACGAAGCGCACGTCGATGCCGATACGCTTCAAGGTAACGGCAAACAGATTGATCGTACCGCCGTAGATCGAAGAAAGAGAAATGATGTTCTGACCTGCAGACGTAATATTCAGGATCGCGAGGAGGTTCGCAGCCTGTCCCGACGAGGTCAGAACCGCACCCGTTCCTCCTTCAAGGTCGGCGATCTTCTTCTCGACCGCGTCAACGGTGGGATTCGAAATACGGCTGTACATATGACCGGGTGCCTTGAGGTCAAACAGATCACCGAGCAGCTCAGCGCTTTCGTAACGGTAAGTCGTGCTCTGATAGATCGGCAGAACGCGCGGCTCGCCGTTTCTCGGGGTGTATCCCGACTGGATGCATTTGGTTTCAATCTTAAATTCCGACATTTTAGTCTCCATTCCGCCGCCATAGCGGCGGCATAAATAATTATTGAAATTCAATCATGCCGTTTGCGGCAAAAATGGGCTTTGTCCCATATTCAGGGTCAATTTATGCGTGAAACAGAATTCTTTCAGCTTTTGATTTCTGTACTTTCACGCTATACTCCTTTTTCAGCAAAGAAAGCGACGTAAAATTACTTCAACCGCTTTTCGAGAGCGTCGCGCATCTCCTCATATCCGGGCTTTCCGAGAAGCGCAAACATATTCTTCTTGTATGCCTCAACACCGGGCTGATCGAAGGGATTCACAGCAAGCAGATAGCCCGACATCGCACACGCGAGCTCGAAGAAGTAGATCATATAACCGAGCGAGAACTCACGGCGATCTTCAAGCTCAATGAGAATATTCGGAACACCGCCGTCGATGTGCGCGAGAAGGGTTCCCTTCATCGCGGTGTTGTTGACCTCGTTGAGATCCATTCCCGCGAGGAAATTCAGACCGTCCACGTTCGCAGGATCGTAAGGAATAGGCATCTTCGCGCCCGTTTCCTTGACCGAAATGACGGTTTCAAACTGATTGCGGAGACCGTCCTGAATATACTGACCGAGCGAATGCAGGTCGGTCGAGAAGATCACGGACGAGGGGTAAATGCCCTTCTGATCCTTTCCCTCACTCTCGCCGTAAAGCTGCTTCCACCATTCGTTCATCATCGTCATATAGGGCTCGTAGCCGACGAGGATCTCGGTCACTCTTCCCTTGCGGTAAAGGATATTACGAATTGCCGCATACTTGTAGCAATCGTTTTTCTTAAGATCCTCATCCGCATATGCAAGGCGAGCGGCATTGGCGCCCTCCATCATTGCCTTGATATCAATGCCCGCGACCGCGATCGGCAGAAGGCCGACAGCCGTAAGCACCGAGAAGCGTCCGCCGACGTCGTCCGGAACGACAAAGGTATCATATCCCTTTTCGGTCGCGAACTCCTTCAGAGTTCCCTTCTCCTTATCGGTCGTAACGAAGATACGCTCGCGTGCGCCGTCTTCACCGTACTTCTTCACAAGCATTTCACGGAAGATGCGGAATGCAACGGCGGTTTCGGTGGTCGTTCCCGACTTCGAGATGACGTTGATGCAAACGTCCTTGCCCTCGCAAAGCGTCAGCAGCTCCTCAAAATTCGTCGCGCTGATGTTACAGCCCGAGAAATAGATCTCAGGGGTATTCTCACGCGGGAGGAGGTTGTAGAGGGGGGACTTGATAAATTCGATCACCGCGCGTGCACCGAGATAGGAGCCGCCGATGCCGAGCACGAGAAATACGTCACAGCTCTTGCGGATCTTCTCCGAAGCCGCGAGAATGCGCGCAAATTCTTCCTTGTCGTAATCCTCGGGCAGAGTCTTCCAGCCGAGCATATGCGAGCCTGCGCCCGTCTTGTTCTCGAGCTGACGGTGTGCCTCCGAAACGAGAGGCTGGATGTGGTCGTACTCGTGTTCCGAAATAAATGAGCTGAGATACTTTTCGCTGAGTGTAAGTGTCATAATAGGAACCCTTTCTTTCTGTGCGGTTGCTTCCACGGCACCGCAAATCTGCCTCATTATTTTATCTTAAGTCATTATTATACACCAAAATCCGCAAAAAAGCAATAGGAATATACAAATATATTTTAATGTATTTTGAGAATTTTTCGAGAAATATTCCGTTCAAACTGTTGATTTTCACAGCGCTGCGCCGTAATAGAATCAACCGCTTCTGCGCGTGAGGAGCACTGCGCGGAGCATTCGAAGAAAAACCTCACCGTAATTGATCTTACGCACCGTCTCGTCTGCCGTAACGTCTGCTTTCCCAAGCTCTCTGTCTCCGCAGAAATAAACGATCTCACCGACCTTATCTCCCTTCCTGACCTCTGCCGCGACCCTCTCGGCGACCGTCACCTCATACCGTACGGAGTTCCGCTCACCCTTCGGCACGACCGCGAAAAAATCGGGGTACGACGCCGTGCAGGAGCTTTCCACACCGCCCGTCACACGAATCTCTCCCGCACTTCCCGCAGGGATCGTGGCAAGCGCAAAGCTCGCAAATCCCCAGTCGAGAAGCCGCACAGCCGACGCATTACGGGTGTCGCGTGTCTCTGCTCCCATAATCACCGCGATAAGCGATAGTCCCTCCCGTTCTGCGGTCACACTGACGCAAAAGCCCGCCTTCGAGGTCGAGCCCGTCTTGAGTCCGGTGCATCCGGGGTAAAAGCGTACAAGGCGATTCGTGTTGGTAAGCCCGAAGGCTCCGTCACGGATCGTGTCCATCCAGATCGAGCTGTATTTTAAAATTTCCTTGTGCGCGATCAGGGCGCGGGAAATGATCGCGATATCGCGCGCCGACATCACGTGATTCTTTGCAGTATCGTCAAGTCCGTTCGTGTTCTCGAAATGCGCACTTGTCGCGCCGAGCTCGGCGGCTCTCGCATTCATCCGCGCAACAAACGCCGTTTCACTCCCCGCAACGTATTCGGCAAGCGCGACCGCCGCATCGTTCGCCGAAGCGATTACAACACTTTTCAGAAGATCCTCAAGCACCATTTCCTCTCCCGCCTCAAGAAAGACCTGCGAGCCGCCCATCGACGCGGCGTATTCACTTACCGTGACGCGGTCCGTGAGCGTGATCGTTCCCGCGTCGATCGCCTCCATCACGAGGAGGAGCGTCATAATCTTCGTGACCGATGCGGGCGGAAGCGCCTCGTCTGCGTTTTTCTCGTAGAGAACGGTTCCCGTCTCAGCTTCGAGCAGAACAGCCGATATGCCGTTCAGCGTAAGTGCATCCGCCGCTTCTCGGATCCCGCCTCCAAAGAGATCGTATTCCGTCCCCTCCGTTTCGTGCGGGAGGGAGACATGGGTGCGATCCTCGGCACTTACCGAGACGGAGAGGCAGAGCAAAAGAAGAATCGGGATCAGAAATAGAGCAAAACCTTTTTTCAATCTGTGGATCGGGTTCATATCAGCGCCTCCGAAGAAAGTATTCTGAAAACAAATTATGCACGCACGGCGTGGGATATACCCGTTTCCGTGCGTGCATGTCTTTGTCTATACCCGATACCGCGCCATGCTCCTTTGTCTGTATTCTCCGGGAGTACAGTATTCGACTCTCTTGAAGCGCATACTGAAATGTGACTGCGACGCGAAGCCGCACTCGTACGCGATCTCCGAGATCGTCTTCTCGGATTCCGCGAGAAGGAGCTTTGCCCGTCTGATGCGCTCTTCAAGGAGATACTGCTGCGGCGTCTTTCCCATGACCGCAGAAAAGACGTGGTGGAAATAATTCGGCGAGTAGCCCGCGACGCGTGCCATATCCTCTAGCGTCAGATGTCTGCCGTAATTCTCCCGTATGTATTCGACCGCCTCGGGAATGAAGCGGTTGCGGTTTTTGTCGAACGAAGTCGGGCAGTTTTCATTTTTCTGCGCGTCCTTCGAGAGGTAATAGAAGAGCTCGAGAAGCCGCGCGTTGATGAAGTCTGATTCTTCACTGTACCCTTCTGCAAGGATGTGTGCGATCAGGGACTCGAACACCCTTCCGTACGCCTCACCGTCGATGATCTGAAAGAAGTCGGGCGTCCCGTCCAGGATCGCCTTATACGGCGAATCGGGAGAAAAAACGAGGTGCAGATAATAGCACCGAAAGCCATTCAGGCTCGACCTTACCTGTCCGGGCTTCGCACAGAGGACCGTCCCCGGAGAGATCTCGTATTCTCTTCCGTTGACAATGGCTTTTCCCGTCGTCGAAATGAAATATTCAATCTCGTATTCCTCGACCGTTCGATCGCTCGTTTTCTTCACGCCGGGGAAAAAGATCCCCATATCAAATACACCGTATCCCGTAAGACGGCAAAGTCTCATTTCGCACCCCCGCTTTTCACTGATTATATAGATATTATATCATAAAATTTAGGAAAAATCAAGTTTTTTCGTAAGATTTTGCAAATAGGCAATAATATTCTGATATACGGGTACGTTTTTCCTGTTTTATAATGTAAAATGGAGTGGCGTGGACGCGCTCCAAAAATATTATCTCTACCGAAGGAGAACCGAGCATGAAGGTTACTGACGTCAAAACATTTGTCGTAGACTGCTTCCGTACGAACTGGGTATTCGTCAAGGTGTATACCGACGAGGGCATCACCGGTGTCGGAGAAGGCACGTTGGAATACAAGGAGAAGGCGCTTGTCGGCGCCGTGGAGCACATCAAGAATTATCTTGTCGGCAAGGATCCGAGACAGATCGAAAAGCACTATCACGACATCTACCGTGATGCTTATTGGCGCGGTGGCCCTGTTTTAATGAGTGCCTTGTCGGCGGTTGAAATGGCACTGTGGGATATTTTAGG
>JAZSIN010000258.1:0-1702 GCA_045533845.1 Eubacteriales bacterium
CAAAGTCCCGTGCCTTACCGCTTGGCGACATCCCAATATTACTTTTGGTGCGCGCCTCGCACAACAGCACTATTCTATCACAAATAACCTCTTCTGTCAAGATGTTTTTGTGAGAAATATTTCAAAACGGATGGTTTAAAAATATCGAAAAATGAGGAAAAATATCAATTTTTGATAACGCCGTTTCCTTTCTTTCCGGCAAAATCCTTTTTTGATCCTCCTTGACAAAACGCTTTCAATGTGTTATACTTAGCCTGTATTATTGTAATTATCATATATATGGAGATCATTATGATAAAAGATAAATTTGCGGAAGATGCTCCTCCGAAGGAGCGGTCCTATTCCGATACGCTACTGTGTACCGCTCTTGATATCGGTGAGGGACTGCTGAAGTGTGGTGCCGAGATCCAGCGCGTGGAGGATACGGTCCAGCGCATCTGCCGCGCTTACGGTGCGGAGCACATCGAGATCTTTGCGATCACCGCAATGATCACGGCGTCGCTCCGTATGCCTGACGGTGAGTATTCCTCGCAGATGCGCCGCGTTTACGGCTCTGTGAACGACTTCCGTCAGCTTGAGGACTATAACGCTCTGTCACGCGAAATCTGCAAGGAGACTCCCGACTTTACCACCGTGCAAAAGCGGATCCAGGAGGTCAAACGGACGGCGCGGAAGAAGAAATGGCTCGAGATCGTCGGTGGCGTGATCGCCGCGTCAGGCTTTTCGGTCTTCTTCGGTGGAAACGTCTTCGACGCCGTCGCGTCGGGCGTGATCGGACTCATAATTATGCTGCTCAGCGCTACCCTTTTTTCGCGGATCAGCATTTTCGCACGGACGCTGTTCAATTCCTTTCTCGCGGGGCTTCTCGCGGAGGCTGCGGAGAGTGCTTATGGCGCGTTCCACGCAAGTAACATTATGATCGCGACGATCATGCTCCTGATCCCGGGAATCGCGTTCAGCAATGCGCTGCGCGACCTCTTCTCGGGAGATACCTTCGCGGGATCTGCGCGGCTCGTGCAGGCGGTCCTGCTCGCACTCACGATCGCGGCGGGCTTCTCCCTTGCGATCGTTCTCTTCGGAGGTGTGGCGTAATTATGGTGAAAATTATCGTAGGACTCATTGCGGCGGCGTTCAGCGCCCTCGGCTTTTCCATTATGTTCCGCGTACGGGCGCGACATCTTTTGGTCTCTGCATTCGGCGGACTGCTCGCTTACGCGGTCTATCTGCCCGTACAGTATTTTCTCGGCGGGGAATTTTTCCCGAATCTCGCTGCGGCAGTCATCACCGCATTCTTCGCAGAATTCTGTGCGCATAAGCTCCGCGCACCGGTGCAGATCTATCTGATCCCGATGCTCGTCCCGCTTTTTCCGGGCGGATTTTTATACTACGCGATGTACTACCTTCTCGCGGAGGAATACCTCCTTTTTACTGAGAATCTGCTCTTTACCCTCGAAGCCGCGCTCGCGCTTTCGGGCGGTATGATCATCGGTCTCGCGATCACGAACGGCTTTCTCTCCTATATTCGGAGGAGAAGCTTAAAAAGAACCGAAAAACAGTAAAAAAAGCTGTCTCACATAGGTGAGACAGCTTTTTTGCTTTCGTGTAAAACAGAAAAACGGACCTTACTGAAGCTTCAGCTGATATGCTTCGGCGAGTGCACGGTCGGCGGGTAGCGCGTTCCGGATCTTTTCTGTCGAGGTGC
>JAZSIN010000037.1:0-10078 GCA_045533845.1 Eubacteriales bacterium
AGGGGCTGAGTCATTGACTCAGCCCCTTTTTTAAGAGTGTCGTCCGTAAAGACGGTTCAGATGAAGAAACAGATCCGTATCGATCTCGGAGAGCTGCTCCGTCGTTACGCGGTAACGCCAATTGCCCTCAGTCTTTCCGGGCGCGTTCATACGGGTGTCGGAACCGTACCGAAGGAGATCCTGCACGGGGAATATCACGGTATCCGCGCGTGACGCGAGCAGAATGCGAATGACTTCCGTTACCGCATCCCGAAGATCCCCCTCAAAGTCGCAGTACCGAAGGACCCGCTCGCGCGTTCCGTCGTCACAGTCATAAAGAAAGCCGCAGAGCGTGTTGTTGTCGTGCGTTCCCGTGTAGGCAACGCAGTTTTCGGTAAAATGATGCGGAAGGTGCGGGGAATTGGGATCGCCGTCAAACGCGAACTGAAAGACGCGCATTCCGGGAAAACCGCTGTACCGTAGGAGCGACCGCACCCCCTCGGTGCTCTCCCCGAGATCCTCTGCAATGATGAACGGCACGTTCCCGTTCGTTCTCACGCTCTCAAGCTCCGCTCGGATCATATCGATAAAGGGCTCACGGGGGCCTGCGAGCCACCGCCCCTCCTTCGCTTTGCAGGCGTCCCTCGGGATGCTCCAGAAGGAGTCGAGCCCCCTGAAATGGTCGATACGGATCCCGTCAAACTGCGAAAGCATATGGCGGAGCCGCGACCGCCACCAAAGGAATCCGTCCTCCTCCATTTTTCCCCACTCGTAAAGCGGATTCCCCCAACGCTGGCCCTCTGCGGAGAAGAAGTCGGGTGGAACACCCGCAACGTTGCGCGGTCGACCGTTTTCGTCAAGATCGAAGATCCCGCTCCGACGGTTAAAATATACGTCGCTGCTGTCCTCGGCAACGTAGATCGGGAGGTCTCCGACGACCTCGATCCCGTTCTCCCGCGCGTAGGAGCGGATCTCGTCCCACTCGGAGAAAAATTCATACTGAATAAACTGCCACGCCCTCTCGTCCTCGGTGCTATACTCCTCGGTCGTCCACTCAAACCAGGCTCGCCCGCCGTTTCGCTCCTTCAGCGCCATAAAGCGGCAGAACTCTGCGACCTCGGGATGCGCCGCTATGAAGCCGTCCACCTCGGATGTGACCTCGGAGGAGAGAAGAGCCCGCGCCGCCGCTCTTTTGAGAAGCGGAACACGCGTCCTTTCGAGGCGCTCGAATGCACAGAGCCACGGGGCTTCCTCGACCTCAGAGAGGAGCTCCTCCTCTCTGAGATATCCCTTTTCCCGTAGCCGATCGAGATCCACGAAATAGGGATTTCCGCTGAACGCCGAGTAAGAGCTGTACGGAGAGCCGTATCGGTCGGGCATACAAAAGGGAAGGACCTGCCAGACCGTAAAGCCGCTCCTTTTCAGAAGGTCGATGAAGTGAAGTGCCTCCTTCCCGAACGATCCGATCCCGTATCTCCCGGGGAGGGAGGAAATATGCATCAAAACGCCGCTTTTTCTGTTCATAAGCGCTTCCTTTCTTCCGTGTCCGAACGGACGCTCTCTTATACGAATATTGTAGCGGCTTTTTTGCGCCGTTATACGGAAATTTCCTCAGAAAAGGGAAGAAAATCGGTTGACACCTGCGGCTTCGTTTCGACATATTCTGTAATGGGTGACTGCTTTCGTCGCCCGAAAACCTGATCTGATAGTTGATCTTGATACGAGATGAGGAGAACAGAATGATGGAGAAGAAAGGAAAACGGCTTTTGTCCTTCTGGCAGGATAAACGCCAGAAGCCGATATGCCACAGACTGTCGGAAAACGGATACGAGATCGGGATCGCGGGCTGTACGCTTCCTTCGGGAATGCCTCGGAACACCTGCCTTTACCCCGATTTTCGGGAGGCGCTGCAGGAGAGCGACGTCGTCCTCCTGCCCCTTCCGTCTCTCCGAAACGGAAGACTTGCCTTTTCGGAGTGGGAGATCCCGTTTTCCGAATTTATTACGATGCTTCACACGGGCGCTGTGCTTCTCTCGGGGATGCTTCCGAGGGAGTGTGTCAAGGAGGCTGAGGCGCGCGGCGTCACCGTGTACGACTACTACGAATCTGAGGAGGTGAAGCAGAGGAACGCTGTCCTCACCGCAGAGGGCGCACTTTCGATCGCGATGCAGGAGCTGCCGATCGCACTTGCTGAGGCGCGGACGGCGGTCGTCGGGTGCGGACGGATCGGAAACGCGCTCGTTGGGATGCTGCGCGGAATGGGCGCTGAGGTAACGGCGGTTGCACGTCGCAGAGAATCTCTCGCATACGCCGAAAGCGTCGGATGTAAGACCTCGCTGCTCGACACGGATGCACTCTGCTCGCTCATGCGGGGCTACGACGTTGTCTTCTCGACCGTTCCCGCACAGATCTTTACGGAGGAGGTCCTGGCGAGAGCAGAGCTTCTGCCTTACGGAAGAAAAACGCTCTATGTGGACCTCAGCTCCGCTCCGGGGAGCTTTGACCCCGCCGCCGCCCGCTCGTGCGGCATTCGCCTGCTCTGGGCACTTTCGCTCCCGGGAAAATACGCGCCCGACTCAGCGGGGAAGGTCCTTGCCGATCGCATTCTCGCGCTTCTCTCGGCACACGGAGAGGAGGGGATACAATGATCGCGTATGCGCTTTGCGGCTCTTTTTGTACGGTCGCACGCTCACTCGAGGTGCTCGCCGAGCTGGAAAAACGGGGGGAGGATCTCCTTCCGATCGAAAGCGAGATCCTCTATGCGACCGATACGCGCTTTGCCTCTGCCGAATCGGTGCGGCAGAAGCTCGAACGGATCACGGGAAAAGCGGTGATCCACACCGTAAGGGAGGCAGAGCCGATCGGACCTGTTTTGAAGCCCGAGCTGCTCGTGGTCGCCCCCTGTACGGGAAATACGCTCGCGAAGCTTGCGCACGGCATCACCGATACCGCAGTCACGATGGCGGTGAAGTCCCAGCTTCGGTCGGATCGCCCCGTGCTTCTTGCACTTGCCACCAACGATGGGCTATCGGGGAATCTCTCGAATATCGCGCGCCTGCTCACACGGAAGAACGTCTATTTCGTTCCCGTCGTGCAGGATGATCCCACGGGGAAGCCACATTCCCTCGTTGCCGAGTTTTCTCTGCTTCCGCGCTGTATCGATGCGCTAAGGGAGGGAAGACAGCTCCGCCCGCTCTTTCTTGAGAAGGGGGGAAAATAAAAAAAGGTCGTTCGGGAACCGACGAAGCGCGGGTCACACGAACGACCTTATGTATTTTGCTTTTCCGGGATGCATTAAAGCGACTCGAGATATTCCACAACGTCACCGACGGTAACGAAGTTCTTACTGTCGTCATCGTTGATTTCAATGCCGAACCTTTCCTCGCAGATCATAACGAGATCGGCAAGCTCGATCGAATTGATGCCGAGATCGCCCGAAAGCTCGGACTCCTTCGTAATGTCGTTACGATTGAGCTGAAGCTCGTCGACGAGAAGCTCGACAACCTTTTCAAACATATCCATTGGAAAAACCTCCTTTGAGAATTTTCTTTGTAATGGGGCGCACACCGAGCAAAAACGCGGCGGCACACAGTGCAGTTAAGCACAGACACCTAAATTATAGCACATATTTCTTGATTTGTCAATATTTATTTGATTGTCCATATTCGACAAATATCGCGCACTTAATTTGTACGCTATAGTGAAAAGGTAAGCGATAAATGCTTAGATAGTATATTCGGGATTTCGCGTGATATGAATGGGCATTATAAGAAATTATTTTGGGAGAGAGGTCACGGCGGTTCTTACTCACTCTTAGGTAGGAGGATTGAAAGCGTCTCGTAGACGCTCCGTGCTTCGACGATTTGAAGATCGGTGTCGATCTTTCTGCGCTCGAGATTTTTGTGCGGGATCACGACCGTCGAGAAGCCGAGTCGCTTCGCTTCGTTCAGTCTCTGCTCGGGCGACGTGACCGCGCGGCATTCACCTGAAAGTCCGAGCTCACCGATCGCGATCAGGTCGTCCGGAACGACGCGCTCTGTGAGGGAGGAGATCAGCGCGAGCGCAATGCCGACGTCTGCCGAGGGCTCGTCGACGTGAAGCCCGCCGATGACGTTCAGATATACGTCGTTCTGCGAGAACTTCAGTCCAAGTCGCTTTTCGAGCACCGCGAGAATGAGGCACATACGGTTGTAGTCCACGCCGTTCGCCGTGCGGCGCGGAGAGGGGAATGCGGTCGGCGTTACGAGCGCCTGGATCTCCGCAATGATCGGACGGGAGCCCTCCAAGAGACAGACCGCACAGTTACCGGGCGTGTTCTTCGGTCTGCCCGAGAGGAGCATCGCGGACGGATTCTCGATCTCGAGAAGCCCCTTGTCGGTCATTTCGAATACGCCGATCTCGTCGGTCGAGCCGTAACGGTTCTTTCCCGCGCGAATGATGCGGCAGGTCTCCTTGTGGTTGCCCTCGAAGTAGAGAACCGCGTCGACCATGTGCTCGAGCACCTTCGGTCCTGCGATCGCACCCTCCTTGTTGACGTGCCCGACGATGAGGACCGAAATGCCGTCGCTCTTCGCCTTTCCGATAAAGGAGAGCGCCGATTCCTTGACCTGCGATACGCTGCCGGGAATCGAATTGCCGATGCCCGAATAGAGGGTCTGGATCGAGTCGACGATGATCACATCGGGCTTCAGCCGATCGACCTCCTTCATAATTTTCTCAACGTTTGTTTCGGTGTAGACGAACAGATTCGTTCCCTTGACGCCGAGACGTTTCGCGCGGAGCTTCAGCTGACTGCCCGATTCCTCACCTGAAACGTACAGAACCTTGCGACTCTTTCCGAGCGCGTCGCAGATCTGTAGGAGCAGGGTAGATTTTCCGATGCCGGGCTCACCCGACAGAAGCACGACCGAGCCCGTGACGAGCCCGCCGCCAAGCACGCGATCGAATTCGCCCATGCCCGTCGGGGTACGTGTTGCATCCTCGACCGAAAGCTCGGAGAAGGGGAGCGCCGAGTCTCCGCCCGAAACGACCGAGAAGCGAGGCGCCCTGGGCTCGTTTAAGGAGGCAGAACCGGGGGTGGCTTCCACGACGTCCTCGACGAACGAGTTCCACGCGCCGCACGAGGGGCATTTCCCGAGCCACTTCATACTCTGACTTGAGCATTCCGAGCAAATATAAACCGTTTTTACACCTTTCATAACCGTCCTGTACCTTTCGTGTTCTTAACAGTACCATTATATAAAAAATCCGCGAGAAAATCAAGAGGGGAGACGAAAAAATATGCGCGCGGTCCACCCCCGAAAAGTCGTCGAAAAAACCCACAAAAAATCGTCGAAGTTTTTGAAATCCGCTTTACAATTACAATGTTTTGTGGTACAATATACGGTGTGTAACTATTTGTGTAAAAAAGGAGGAGAGATCGGGCATGGAGCGCTTTCGACTCGTATCGGAATATCAGCCCACAGGCGATCAGCCCGAGGCGATCGAGCAGCTCGTCGACGGCATCAACCGCGGCGACCGTATGCAGACCCTCCTCGGCGTTACGGGCTCGGGTAAGACCTTTACAGTGGCAAACGTCAGCGCAAAATGCAACCGTCCCGCCCTCGTCCTCGCACACAATAAGACCCTTGCGGCACAGCTTTGCGCCGAGTTCCGCGAGTTCTTTCCCGACAACGCGGTCGAGTTCTTCGTCTCCTATTACGATTACTATCAGCCCGAGGCGTATATCCCCGGGAAGGATATGTATATCGAAAAGGACGCGCTCGTCAACGACGAGATCGACCGTCTTCGCCACAGCGCGACGTCCGCACTGTTTGAACGGAGAGACGTCATCATCGTCGCGTCGGTCTCCTGTATCTATTCGATCAGTGACCCCGAGGAGTATCAAAAGCTCGTCCTCGCGGTGCGCCCGGGAATGTACCTTTCGCGTGATGAATTCGTGCAGCGACTCGTCGCGATCAATTATAACCGCAACGATATGAATTTCGTCCGCGATACCTTCCGCGTCCGTGGCGACGTCGTGGAGGTCATTCCCGCCAATATGAACGAGAATGCGATCCGCGTTGAATTTTTCGACGATGAGGTCGAGCGTGTGTCTGAGATCAACATTGTCACGGGCGAGCTTGTCAAGATCCTCTCGTACGCCGCGATCTATCCCGCAACCTCTACGCCGTGTCGAACGATAAGAGGGAAGCGGCGCTCAAAAAGATCGAGGAGGAAATGGTCGAGCGCGTCGCGTGGTTCAAGTCACAGCATCTCCTTCTCGAGGCACAGCGCATCGAGGAGCGGACGAAATACGACCTTGAGATGCTCCGTGAGATCGGCTTCTGCTCGGGCATCGAAAACTATTCGGGTGTATTGTCGGGCAGAGATCCCGGGGCAACGCCCTTTACCCTCCTCGACTTCTTTCCCGATGATTTCATCATCTTCGTCGACGAGAGCCACGTCACACTTCCGCAGGTGCGCGGTATGAGCGGCGGCAACACCGCAAGAAAAAAGAATCTCGTCGATTTCGGCTTCCGTCTCCCTTCGGCATACGACAACAGACCGCTGTTTTTTGAGGAGTTTGAGGAGCGCATCCATCAGGCTGTCTTCGTCAGCGCAACGCCCGCCGATTACGAACGGGAGCATTCCTCAGCGGTCGTCGAGCAGATCATTCGCCCGACGGGTCTCCTTGACCCTGAGGTAGAGATCCGTCCCGTCGAGGGACAGGTCGACGATCTGATGGGCGAGATCCGCTCCCGTACTGAAAAAAACGAGCGCGTGCTCGTCACGACGCTTACGAAGAAAATGGCGGAGGATCTCACCGATTACTTTACGAAAAACGGACTGAAGGTCCGCTATATTCACCACAACATCGAAACGATGGAGCGGCAGGAGATCATCAGAGATCTCCGAATGGGCGTGTTCGACGTCCTCGTCGGCATCAATCTGCTCCGAGAGGGGCTTGACATTCCCGAGGTCTCGCTCGTCGCGATCCTCGATGCGGATAAGGAGGGCTTCCTTCGCTCGGAATCCTCCCTTATCCAGACGATCGGACGCGCAGCACGAAATGCGGACGGCAAGGTCATTATGTACGCCGACACCGTCACGGGCTCAATGGAGCGCGCGATCCGCGAGACCGAGCGCCGCAGAAAAATCCAGAACGCCTATAACGAAAAGCACGGCATCGTGCCGAAAACGATCAAAAAGGATGTCCGTGACGTCATCCGCATCGGTAAGGGTGCGACGGATGCGCTCTATGAGACACCCGAACTGTCAAAGGGCAAGGAAAAGAAGCTTTCCGCGAAGGAAAGAGACGCCCTCATCGACCGCCTCACGAAGGAAATGAAGGACGCGGCACGTCAGCTCGACTTTGAAAGGGCGGCGTATCTCCGAGACCGCATCCACGAGCTCCGTAACGATACGGAGACCGCGAAAGGGAAGGGGAAATAACGGACTCTCGTTCCGTGCTTCCGCATAAGGTGAGAAATTTATGGAACGCTATATCAGGATCCGCGGTGCGCGGACGAATAACCTCAAAAATATAGACCTCGATATTCCGCGCGACAAGCTCGTCGTCCTGTCGGGGCTGTCGGGCTCGGGGAAATCCTCCCTTGCCTTCGATACGCTCTACGCCGAGGGGCATCGCCGCTTCGTTGAGTCGCTGTCGAGCTACGCCCGTATGTTCATCGGACAGATGGACAAGCCTGACGTCGATTCGATCGACGGGCTCTCTCCCGCGATCTCGATCGATCAGAAGACGACCTCGAAGAACCCACGCTCGACCGTCGGTACGGTGACCGAGATCTACGACTATCTCCGTCTCCTCTACGCCCGTGTCGGCATTCCGCATTGCCCGATCTGCGGCAAGGAGATCCGTCAGCAGACGACCGATCAGATCGTCGACCGTATTCTGACGCTCCCCGACGGCGAACGCTTTATGGTGCTTGCACCCGTCGTCCGCGCGAAGAAGGGAATGCACGAAAAGGTCCTTCAGGACGCGAAAAAGTCGGGCTACGTCCGCGTCCGCGTCGACGGAAGCCTTTACGAGCTCTCGGAGGAGATCGTGCTTGATAAAAACAAAAAGCACTCGATCGAGGTCGTCGTCGACCGCCTTGTGAACCGCGAAGGGATCAGACCGCGTCTTGGCGACTCGGTCGAGATCGCCCTGAGTCTCGCAGAGGGGCATCTCCTCATCGTCACGATGCCGCGTGCCGACGAGCAGGGAAATACGCCTCCCTCCGAGGAGCTTGAATTTTCACAGTCCTATTCCTGCGAGGAGCACGGGATCTCCTTTGGAGAGCTCGAGCCGCGTATGTTTTCATTCAATAATCCCGAAGGCGCGTGTCCGCACTGCTCGGGACTCGGAGACCTCCAACGCGTGTCGGTCGATAAGCTTGTCCCGAACCGTGCGCTCTCCCTCAGCGAGGGCGCGATCCAGGTGAACGGCTTCAAAACGCTCGAGACCGAAAGCTGGAACGGTCCGCTCTTTCGCGCGGCGCTCGAGCCCCTTGGCGTAACGCTCGACACACCCGTTTCGGAATACACCGAAGCGCAGTATCACGCTTTGATGTACGGAACGGGAGACAGACTGTACGAGATCTCGCGCTATTTCGGAAAAGAAGAGAAGCGTCAGCGCGTTCCCTTCACAGGGCTCGTTCAAATGATCGAGAAGCGTATGAACGAGGGGTGGAACGACGACTACTATCAGCAGTTCGTCGAGGATGCACCCTGTCCCGTCTGTAAGGGCAGACGCCTCAGAGACACCTCGCTCGCCGTTACGGTTGGCGGACTTTCGATCGATAAGCTCTGCGACCTTTCGGTCGAAAAGGCACTCGACTTCGTCAACGGCCTCACCTTCACAGAAAGCGAGGCACTCATCGCCCGCGACATTTTAAAGGAGATCAAGGCTCGTCTCGGATTCCTGAACAGCGTCGGGCTGAATTACCTCACCCTTTCCCGTAAGGCGGGAACGCTCTCGGGAGGCGAGGCACAGCGCATCCGCCTCGCGACGCAGATCGGCTCTGCCCTCGTTGGCGTGATGTATATCCTCGATGAGCCAAGCATCGGACTCCATCAGCGCGATAATTCGAAGCTGATCGCGACGCTGAAAAAGCTCCGCGATCTCGGCAACTCGGTGCTCGTGGTCGAGCACGACGAGGAAACGATGGAGGAGGCGGATTATATCGTCGACGTCGGCCCGGGTGCGGGCATCCACGGCGGCGAGATCGTTGCGGCAGGCACGCCCGAGGAGGTTATGAAAAGCGAGACCTCAGTTACGGGCGCGTATCTTTCGGGAAGGGAAGCGATCAAGATTCCCGAAACGAGAAATCCCGGAAACGGAACCTTCCTCACGGTGTACGGCGCTGAAAACAATAACCTAAAAAGCATCGACGTCAGGGTCCCGCTCGGCTGCTTTGTCGCAGTCAGCGGCGTGTCGGGCTCGGGAAAATCCTCGCTCGTCAACGGGATCCTCTATCCCGTCCTTGCAAACCGTCTGAACCGCTCAGTCACGTATCCGGGGAAGCATAGGGCGGTCGAGGGTGTCGAGCATCTTGATAAGGTCATCGACATCGACCAGAGCCCGATCGGCAGAACTCCGCGCTCGAACCCCGCGACCTATACGGGACTTTTCGGGGATATCCGCGAGCTCTTTGCAATGACACCCGACGCAAAGGCGAAGGGCTACTCGGCAGGGCGCTTCTCCTTCAACGTCCGTGGCGGCCGCTGTGAGGCGTGCGAGGGCGATGGCGTCAAGAAGATCGAGATGCACTTCCTCCCCGACGTATACGTAACGTGCGATGTCTGTAAGGGGAAGCGCTACAATCGCGATACCCTCGACGTGAAATATAAAGGAAAGAGCATCTTCGACGTGCTCGATATGACCGTAGAGGAGGGCCTCGCCTTCTTCGCAGGACTCCCGCGGATCGAGCGTAAGCTCCGCACCCTCTCGGAGGTCGGACTCGGCTATATCAAGATCGGACAGTCCTCGACCACCCTCTCGGGCGGTGAGGCACAGCGCGTCAAGCTCGCGACCGAGCTCGCGGAGCGGCACACGGGAAAAACGATCTATATCCTCGACGAGCCCACCACGGGACTCCACTCGGCAGACGTAAGG
>JAZSIN010000010.1:0-9282 GCA_045533845.1 Eubacteriales bacterium
TATTGCAAAAGGGCAAGAGGTCTTATAGCCAATTCCCAATTTGTCGAGCAGAACAGCGTTGAATGTTGGTGTGATTTTGGTGCAAATTTGGTGCAACACTTTGTGAAACGATACTCACGATGTTCACGATATCGCACGAAAACACACGATAAAGCTACGATATTACACGATATTCACGATATCAAACAGTTTTCTTAAAACTCCAAGAGATAACAAGAACGGCACCCACAAGTGCTATCAAATGGCATCCATCGTTTTTGGTGGGTGCCATTCTTGTTATCCCGCCTCGCACACGAGGCTGTCGGAGCATAGCTTCGCCATTCGGGCTAAAAACACCCCACCGGGGTGTTTTCTGACGCCCTCACAGTTCACGAAGAGATAATTACAGCCTTACGGCAAATATATAAAACCCCGATGCCACAACGGTTTTCGGGGTTTTTCTTTTGCAGAAAATTTGCGGTTTTGGCGCAAATTTGGTGTAGCACTTTATCGGGCGATGTTCACGACATCAAACAGCGTTGTTAAAAACGAAGAGCTCTGCTACGACAGGGCTTTTTGTTTTGCCTCTTTACAACTGTGGAATTTTATGGTACAATGAAATTGATCGGTCAAGTCTTTGACGATCTCGAATGAAATTTGAACGAAAAGAAGGAGGAAATTTTTATGAAAAAGCTTATTGCGGTGCTTCTGTTGTTGCTCACGGTGTTTTCATTGATTGGTTGCAGTCTCGAAAGGACGGACGGAACCGAATCCTCCTCCAATTCGGAAGGGGAGGCAGGCACGTCGGATCCTTCCGGTTCGACAGGGACTGTGCCGCACAAGGTCGGCTTTGACGAAAGCGACCGCCTTTATTTTGCGGTTGACGGCGTCCCCGTGGTTTACGAAAGGCGTGCGCGCGGGGAGGGGCGGCTTACTACGGAGCATCTCCTCTGTCGTTTATTATTGGAAGTTGAGGGAGGGCAAATCGGTTGGAAAATTTATTCCGTTAAGGAGTTTCCCGATCTCGAGTACATCCTTGCGGTCTCGGCGACGGAGACCTTTACCTATATCGTCGTGGAGGACCCTGCGTCCGAGCCCGCGAATCCGAAGAAAAGCAAATGGATCTGGGACTTGGATCTTTCCATCGACAAGGGAATCAGCTCGAAGTGTTTTGTGACGATCCCTGAGCTTGACAATGCGAAGGTCTGGTTCGGGGATTACAGAACGGTCTATTTGAACGATGATGTTTTATCGGAAGAGTTATTTGGTACGACCGGCTTCTGCACCTCCGACCTGACGGGAGACGGGGTCCCCGAATTGTGTTTTATTATGGCGTTAGGGAGTGGAATTACGACCTATCACATTAAAATTTATGATCCTGTGACGAAGGAGCTGCTCTTTCATCTGGGTGGAGGTTTGAATTTTGAGTATTCTCTGTACCTGGAGGATGGCAATTTGTGCGTAAAGGAGAAGTTGAAGAACACACAGAACGTTATTCGTCTCGGGGAGTTCAAATACGATGGCTCGGAAATCTATATTGAATGGGAGAGCCCCGAGATCGAGGGCGCGCGGATCGAGCTTACGTATATGGGAGATACGCAGCATGTGATCCCGTTCTACGAGGGTGAAAAATATGAATTTTTATTGAACGCTATCTCCGCGGCGGGCGGCGCGAAGGGGGAAAGCAGCAAGGGGTATTATGGAATACCCTACAGGCTTACCGTCTATACGGCTGAAGGGGAGTCGTACGATTTTTGTCTGTGGAGTGCAACGCAGTATTCGACCTCGAGGCACACGGACAGCGAGGGATACCAGTATTTCTTTAATGACGATCTGTCGAAGCTGTACAAGTATCTTGACGGAACCTTTTCCGAGGACTATTGGTATTCTTGGATACAGTGACCGTTCGTATTACGTTTTCCTTGCTTATGCGAATGTTTGCCGGATTGTATTTGATGGCAGGTTGATCTGCAAATCCGATTTTCTTGTATACAAAAAGCTCTGCTATGCAGAGCTTTGGGTATTTTGTGTTGCAGGAAGGCGGGCGTTCTGTCTTTTACAGCCTTACGGCAAATATATAAAACCCCGATACCGTCAAGGTTTTCGGGGTTTTTTGCAAAAGCACGGACCGGGCGCACCGTCAGCGCGAGCAGTGCCGTGATTAAAAGAGCAACGAGTATGGTCGCTTCGCCGTCAACAAGGGTCTCTTTATACGTTTTCAAATTCGGTGGTCTGCGGGAGAATGCCTTCGTTTACAACAGCCCCGCCGCCCGTACGGATATTCCGTGCAGACAGCCTCCGCACCTCACCGTGATTCACGAAAAAGGGCATTTCAAGTCCCGTACGGTTTTCGACGGTGATGTCGTCGAGGATCAGATTCTCGACGACGGTATTCGCGCCGATATGAAGCGTCTCGACGGGAACCTTTTCTTCTCTTCTGTGAAGCGCGGAGATCGAGAGATTCCGCACATACAGTTCCCGCTGAATCCAGATGAGCGGATATACGTAGCTCCTCAGATTCGGGTAAAGATGCGGGAGACGCTCCGCCTTCGACGCATAAACGTGGTCGATCGAGATCGAGTCATAGCCGCCGTCAGACTCGCCCGGGTAATATTTTGAGATCCCGATGCAGTACTGATAATAGGTTCCGAAGACGTTCGAGATATGGATCCTTTCGACCTTGTGATGTACCGACAGCAGCCGCACCGCGCTATGGCACTCCTCTGCGAAAATTCCGTCGATTTCAATGTTCGTGATCGGGCCTGCGCTTCCCTCGTCGGCATTGAGTGCAACGAGGTCGTCACGGCAGGCGCCCTTCAGATTGCGGATCGCGCCAAAGTGGCAGTTGCCGTTAAGATGCACGCCGTCCATATTGAGCGAATGGGGGTTTCCGTCGTTAAAATCAAAGGTGAGATTCTCGACGGTAAAGTACGAGGCGCGGTCAAGCGTGACTGCGAAATTCGTCGGATCCTTCAGGGTCATATCGGCAATACGGAGATTTCTTACGTTATAAAACAGCATTCCGAAGCCCGTGAAGCCGTGGATCGAGTAATCCTTCGAGCGCATCGGGTTCGGATTCTGTCCGAGGTTGTTGAAATTCCAGATGCCGCCGACGAGCTCGATGTTCCGCACGGTATCCTCCTCTGCGGGAGAGCACTCGTTTACGAAATGGTAGAAGTAACGCCATACCGCATTCTTGTCCGCAGAAAAGCGCTCCGCGTGGCTTTCAACCGTCTTGTTCCGCAGCATCGGGCAATTCGAGCCGTCCGCAAGACGGATCTCGGCAAAGCGCGGCAAGGTGAGGCGCGTGTTCGCGCCGATATATAAGGTTTTCGAGATGAGATAATACGCCTCGGGCTCGGGCAGAACTACCTCTTTTTTCGTATCGAGAAGCTCCTGGATCGCGGCGGTATCGTCGTGGATACCGTCACCGTATAGCGTATGGTTCATAAGAAAGTCCTCTCTTTCCGGTTTGTTGCGGGGATTCACCCTGATATAGTACCATTTTAACACGTAAATTCTCCTAATAATATGAATAATCAATCACCTTTTATGAGATTTTACTCATATTTGAGAAATTTGATCTATTATAGCATATTCCTCGCCACAGAGTGTCTCGCGAGCGTTCTGCTCTTGGAGAAGGCTTCCCTTGAGGTTAAAAAAGAGGGGAGAACTGAGAGGCTTCAATTAAAAGTTTCCATTTTTTTGCAATATGTTGTTGACAAATTCAAGGAAACGTGCTATGATGTAACTGTGATAGTGACGGAACTTTTCGCCGCACACAAGAGCGCCCGAATAGGTTTGTCAGTTCGGGAGCTACAATTAAATTCTTTAGGAGGAATGAAAATGACGAACAGAAAATCGACAAAGAGAGCGCTTCTGTCGAGCGCACTCGCACTGATCCTGTGCTTCGCGATGCTGCTCGGAACAACGTACGCGTGGTTTACAGACTCCGTAACGAGTGCGAACAACATCATCAAGGCCGGTAACCTCGACGTAACGCTCGAGTACTGGAACGGCACGGAATGGAAGGATGTGGAAGGCGCTTCCGACATTCTCTCGGGTGACCTTTGGGAGCCCGGCTACGTTGACGTGGCATACCTCAGAATCAAGAACGCAGGCTCGCTTGCTCTTAAGTATCAGCTTGGCGTTAACATCGTTTCTGAGACTGCCGGCGTAAATGTGGCAGGCGAAAGCTTCAAGCTTTCCAACTACATCTACTTCGACGTCTTTGCAGGTGTGAACGGAGAGAAGGCTCCCTTTGCAGACCGTGCGGCGGCTATGAAGGATACCACTGAGAAGACCCTCATCTCTGCAGGCTACACGCAGAACGGTACGCTTCTCGCAGGAACTGACTACGTATATCTTGCAATGGTTGTTTATATGCCTACTACGGTCGGCAACGTTGCAAACCACAACGGTACGAATGTTCCCGAGATCGACCTCGGTATCAACATTATGGCTACTCAGCTCGCCTCCGAGAGCGATAGCTTCGGCGATGATTACGACGAGAATGCTGCCTTCTCCATGTGGGACGGTACTGTTCCCGCTGAAATGCCCGAAAGCCTTGTTGTTGACACCGAGAAGAAGCTGATCTCGATCAACGATGCAGAGGCATTTGCTTACTTTAACACGCTGTGCAACGATCCTGCATTTTATGACAAGTATGGCTCGAAGTGGAAGTATTCCGTAGAACTTAACGCTGACATTGACCTCGCAAACAAGGCGTGGACTCCTATCACTATGAGCAACTTTGTTGCTTTCGAGGGTAATAACCACACCATTAAGAACCTCTACGTAGATACGACTGAGGAGAACGCGGGTCTGTTTGCGTCTATCAGCTGTAACGATATCGGTGTAACCTATGTGAACAACCTTACCATTGACGGCGCTTACGTGCGTAGCGCAAAGAGAGCCGGCGTTATTGCGGGCAGCAATCCTCAGGGTGCGATTCAGAACGTAACCGTTAACAATGCTATCGTAATTGGTGTTAAGTACGTTGGAGGTGTCTTCGGCGGCGGCAACGGTTCGGTTATCAACTCTACCGTTAAGAACACCAGCATTCTGATCGACGAGGTTGTAATTGATCCCGAAGACAATTCCATCGATTCCAAGGAAGCAGGCGGTCTCATAGGCTATCTTGCTAATGACGGTACGGCGTCTTCCGAAAACAAGATCATTAGCGGAAACACCGTTGAAAACGTAGTTATCAGCGCTCCCTCTATCGCTTCCGGTCTCGTTTCTCAGCCCAACTCCGCGAATAAGGGTACTGCTCTGATCGTGATTGAGTTCAACACGCTGAAGAACGTAACCGTTACCACTACGGACGACACGGCTGACATCTTCGTTTCCAACAACGTTGGCGGCAAGTCCATCGTCAGAAACAACACCGAGATCGACTGCACCGTTAACAAGAGCGGTGAGCTCACCACGGTTGAGGTCGTTGATGCTCCCGAAGATCTGGCAGCTGCCGTCAAGAACAATGACATCGTCATCGTTAAGGCGGGAGAATATTCCTTCCCCGCCGGCGGAAACTTCTCTGCAAGTGACGTTGTCAAGTGCGAGGAGGGCACTGTCTTCACGGGTCTTGCTAAGCTGAACATCAACGGTGCGACCGTTGACGGCGCGACCTTCTCCAACCCCAACGGTACTGCTGCTGATCAGACGATCAACGGTACCTTTAAGAACTGCACGTTCACCGGTACCAACGGTCTGCGTTGGTGCTATGCCGGCAAGACGACCGTGTTTGAGAACTGCGTATTCAGTGGTGACGTTTATGGCGCACATTTCGATGGCGGCGCAAATGAAGTTCTTTTCAAGAACTGCACCTTCAGCGGTTTCAATGCAGTTGGTAGCGCGATCACTCTTGCAACTTATGAAGGATGCACCTTCAAGGCAAACGATACGAGCAACTACAACGGTATCAATCTGTGGGGCGATTCTGTTTTGACCAACTGCACCTTCGTTTTTGACGGTTCCGTTGATTATGAATGGGTCGAGATTTGCGGCTCCGGTAAGACTGCAACCTTCGAGGGTTGCGTTGTAACCGACGGCACCAACGAAACCCCCATTGAAGACGTTGCATCCGCTCGTGCAGGTGCTTTCCTCGTCTTTAAGTAAGATTTCTTTTTGCCTCTCTGACTCACTTTTTTGAGTTAGGCGGCACCCCGAGGGCGGTCTCTACGGAGACCGCCCTTTTTTGCCCCCTGAAAAAAGATTTGACAACGCGAGCATTTTGTGGTATACTATACGTTATACAATGGGAAAGTGCGGAAAGGAGCGAAAAAATGGTCAGAGTAACCGACGTAACAGTGCATTCGCGCGCCGAAAAGGCAGGAATACAGGCGGGCGACGTGCTCGTTTCGATCAACGGAAACGAAATAAGCGACGTCCTCGACTATCGCTTCTATCTCGCGGAGCGGAGCGTCACGCTCGTCCTCCGAAGGGAAGGCGCGGAATATGAGGTCACGATCCGAAAGGGTGAATACGACGATGTCGGGCTCGCCTTTGAGACTGCGCTGATGGACAAAAAGCAGACTTGCCACAACAAGTGCATCTTCTGCTTTATCGATCAGTTGCCGAAGGGACTGCGCGAGTCGCTCTACTTCAAGGACGACGACTCCCGCCTCTCCTTCCTCCACGGCAACTACGTCACCCTCACGAATATGAAGGACAGTGACATCGACCGCATCATAAAAATGCACATCTCACCTGTAAACGTGTCGGTACACACGACGAATCCCGAGCTGCGCGTCGAGATGATGAAGAACCGTCGCGCGGGCGAGGTGCTGTCGTATCTCCCGAAGCTTGCCGAGGCAGGGATCAGGATCTGTGGTCAGATCGTCCTTTGCAAGGGGTGGAATGACGGCGAGGAGCTTCTTCGCACAATGCGCGATCTCTATGCGCTCCGCGACGCGGTGACGAGCGTTTCGGTCGTGCCGTTCGGCATGACGCGCTTCCGCGAGGGACTGACCGAGATCGAGCTGTTTACCCCTGCGGAGTGCAGGGAGGTGATCAGGACGGTCGAAGCGTTTGGAGAAGAATGCCTTTATGAATGCGGCAGTCGCATCTTCTTCCCGTCCGACGAGTTCTATCTCCGCGGCGGCGTTCCGCTTCCCGAGGAAAAATTCTACGAAGGCTATCCGCAGATCGAGAACGGTGTCGGGATGCTGACGAGCTTTAAGACCGAGTTCGGCTTCGGGCTCGAGGATCTCTCCGATACCCTGCGGGAGGCGACCCTTCCGCGCCGTATCTCGGTGGCGACGGGCGTTGCAGCGTATCCACACGTAAGGGAGCTATGCCGCGCGCTTGAAGGCGCGGTCGATGGGCTCGAGATCAAGGTCTATGAGGTCGTGAACCACTTCTTTGGGGAGTCGATCACGGTCGCGGGGCTGCTGACGGGCAAGGATATCTCGGAGCAGCTTCAGGGGAAGGATCTCGGTGACGCGCTTCTGATCCCCGAAAACACGCTTCGCGCGGACGGAGATCTTTTCCTTTGCGGAATGACGCCGGAGGAATTGTCTGACGCGCTCGGCGTTCCCGTGATCCCCGCGCCAAACGACGGCGAAGCGTTCGTTCGGACGGTGCTTGGGGTAGGGTAGAGAGAGGGGAATGAGCCCCCTTACCCGCCTGCGAAGAAACCGCAAGCTCCTTATAGGGGCAGACCTTCCGGACTGTCCGTCCATACGAGTTATATATAGAGAGAGAGTGAGGATAAAGAATTATGGCAAAACCGATTATTGCGATCGTCGGGCGACCGAACGTCGGCAAAAGCACACTTTTTAATAAACTCATCGGAGAGCGCCGCTCGATTGTCGAGGACACCCCCGGCGTCACGCGCGACCGAATTTACGGCGAGACCGAATGGAACGGGAGGGTGCTTGCCCTCATCGACACGGGCGGTATCGAGCCGAAGACCGATGATATCATCCTCCGTCAGATGCGTCTCCAGGCGGAGATCGCGATCGCGGATGCCGACGTCATCGTTTTCCTTTGCGACGTCAAGACGGGACTGACGGCTGACGACCGCGAGATCGCCGTGATGCTGAAGAAGAGCGGCAAGCCGATCGTCCTCGCCGTCAACAAGTGCGACCGCGTCGGTGACCCGCCCTACGAATACTACGAGTTCTACGAGCTTGGCTTCGATCGTGATCCGATTGTCCTTTCTTCCACCCACGGAAGCGGCACGGGAGACCTGCTCGACGCTTGCATCGAATCGCTCCCCGAAGCCGAGGCAGAAGCGGAGGTGGACGATTCGATCAAGGTCGCCGTCATCGGCAAGCCGAACGCGGGAAAATCCTCGATCGTCAACCGCTTTGTCGGTGCGGAGCGTCTGATCGTTTCGGACATCGCGGGTACGACGCGCGATGCGGTTGACACCGTGGTCGAGAACGAGCACGGCAGATTTACCTTTATTGACACGGCGGGCATTCGCCGTCAGTCGAAGGTCACCGACGCGATCGAGCGTTATTCGGTGTTGCGGGCGCATATGGCGGTCGAGCGGGCAGATGTCTGCCTTTTGATGATCGACGCCGAGACAGGCATCACCGAGCAGGATGAGAAGATCGCGGGCATCGCGCATGAGGCGGGCAAGGCGTGTATCATCGTCGTCAACAAGTGGGACGCGATCGAGAAGGACAACTCGACCGTGAATCGCTTCAACGAGAAGGTGCGAACCGCTCTCGCGTATATGCCCTACGCGCCGATCCTTTACGTTTCGGCAAAGACGGGACAGCGCGTTGCGAACCTCTACGAGGAGATCAAGTACGTCCACAATCAGGCAGTCACGCGTATCACCACAGGTATGCTGAACGACGTGCTCGGAGAGGCGATGATCCGCGTACAGCCCCCGACGGACAAGGGTAAGCGTCTGAAGATCTACTATATGACGCAGATCTCGGTCGCGCCCCCGACCTTCGTCATCTTCTGTAACAGCGTTGAGCTCTTCCATTTCTCATATCAGCGCTATATCGAGAACTGCCTCCGCGAGACCTTCGGCTTCAAGGGAACGCCGATCCGCATCATCATCAGAATGAAGGGCGACGAGGTGTAAAAGTATGTTTATAGATAAGACGAAAATCTACGTGAAGGCGGGGAACGGCGGCAACGGAGCTGTGGCGTTCCACCGCGAGAAATATGTTGCGGCGGGCGGACCGTCGGGCGGTGACGGCGGTAAGGGCGGAAACGTGATCTTCCGCGTCGATAAGGGAGTGAATACGCTCCTCGCCTTTCGCTATAAGCACAAGTTTATCGCCGAAAACGGCGGAAACGGAATGCCCGAGAAGCGGCACGGAAAGACGGCGC
>JAZSIN010000118.1:0-5389 GCA_045533845.1 Eubacteriales bacterium
TCGCCGTCGTATTCGAGCATTCCGGCATATGCAACCTTCGGAACGCGGACGCGGTCGAAGGGGGCGAAGTCGCCCTCAGCGGCGTCGAACGCCTTCGAGATCTCGATCGATCGGTCGCCGCGGAAGTTGAAGAAGATGACGCTGTCGCCGTCATTCACCGTGCCGACGGGCTTGCCATTCTCCGCGATCACGAAGGGATCGAGGTCCTGATCGATTGCACCGGTTTCGGTGCGAAGGGTGGTGTACGCCTCTGCTGCCGACGCGAACTGTCTGCCCTCGCCGAGGACGTGGGTTCTCCAGCCCGCTTCGACCATTGCCCAGTTTGCTTCGTAGCGGTCCATCGTGATCTTCATTCTGCCGCCGCCCGATGCGATCTTCGCGTCGAAGGAAGTGTCGGAGAGGGAAGCGAGGAATTCCTCGAACGGAGCGATATAGTCCATACCCGAGGTCTCGCCGACGTCTCTGCCGTCGAGGAGGATGTGGACGCGGACGCTCGAAACGCCCTCCGCCTTCGCCTGTCTTACCATTGCGGTAAGGTGGTCGATGTGAGAATGCACGTTACCGTCGGAGAAGAGACCGAGGAAATGCAGGGTAGACGCGTTGCTCTTTACGTTGCCGATGAGATCCTTCCACGTGTCGGATGCGAACATCTTACCCGACTCGATCGAGTTCGAGACGAGCTTTGCGCCCTGCGCGAAGACCTGACCTGCGCCGAGGGCATTGTGTGCGGGCGCGGAGTTTCCCATATCGTCGTCGGAGGGCAGACCGACTGCCGTGCCGTGTGCCTTGAGGGAAACCATCGGGTATTCCTTCATAATGCGATCGAGGGTGGGGGTATTTGCGAGCGAAACCGCGTTGCCCGCGGATTCTGCGGGAGCGATACCGACACCGTCCATTACGATCGTGAGGACGGGACCCTTGACGCCCTTGAAGTTTACAAGCGAATTGAGTTTTGCCATTTGAGATTTAACCTTCCTTAAAGAAAAATTTCCATACACATCTATTATATCGCGTTTCCCCCGTAATTGCAAGAGGAAAGCGCGACTTTTTCTCTGAATTTTCACTGAATCTCGAAATTTTTGTAAAAAGTGCTTCTGAAAAGGGAAAAAGCCCTTGCAAAAGGCAAAAAGGTGGTGTATAATAATAGGGCTATAAAAATGGTGGCGGAGAAATTTTCGCGCCCCCGAAAGAACAAAGGAGTCTCCCAAAATGGCAGAAGAATGCACCCACAACTGCTCGAGCTGCTCGGCTGATTGCGCCTCGAGAAAGAAAGAAAGTATGCTTGAAAAGCCCAATGCAGAATCGAAGATCCGCCGCGTGATCGGCGTCGTCAGCGGAAAGGGCGGCGTTGGAAAGTCGATGGTGACGTCGATGCTTTCCGTACTCATGCGGAGAAAGGGCTACCGCGTCGGTATTATGGATGCGGATATCACGGGCCCGTCGATCCCGAAGGCGTTCGGTCTTGCGCCCGGCGTTGAGACCACCGAGAACGCCCTCCTTCCGAAGACGACGATGTCGGGCATTGAGGTGATGTCCCTCAACCTTCTCGTCGAGGATCCCGAGTCTCCCGTCGTCTGGAGAGGTCCCGTCATCGCGGGAACCGTCAAGCAGTTCTGGACCGACGTCATCTGGAAGGATATCGACTATATGTTCGTCGACTGCCCTCCCGGAACGGGTGACGTTCCGCTGACCGTATTCCAGTCGCTTCCGCTTGACGGCATCATCATCGTGACCTCTCCGCAGGAGCTTGTTTCGATGATCGTTGCGAAGGCGTTCAAAATGGCGGAAATGATGAACATTCCCGTTCTCGGTCTCGTCGAGAATATGTCCTACGTCAAGTGCCCCGATTGCGGCAAGGAGCTCCACATCTTCGGGGAAAGCCGCATTGAGGAGACCGCGGCGGCGCACGGCACCGAGGTGCTCGGACGTCTGCCGATCGACCCGATGCTTGCGGGACTTGTGGATAACGGTATGATCGAGGGACTCGAATGCGACTATCTCGACGCGGCGGCTGATCGCATCGCAGAACGGCTCGCTTGATTTTGTAACCCGAAGGGACAACACCCGCGTGTGTAGCACGGACGTTGTCCCTTACTTTGACGGTGCAGAAAGGAATTCATGGATGAAGAAATACCTTCTCGAATTTTTCTCGGCGGTGAAGGCCGATTTTAAGAAGTGGCGCGAGAGCTGCAAGGATCCGAAGATCGTCCGACGGACGCTTCTTCATACGCTGATCCTGTTTCTCGTGATCGGTCTGTGCGGTGGGATTCTCATTCTGTCGCTCAGCGCGGCGATCGTTGACCGCGGATCATCCCGCGTGCAGAGCCACGAACAGATCGATGCCCTCAAAGCGAAGGGTGGGGAATACGACTGTATTCTCGTGCTCGGGTGCGGCGTGAAGGAGGACGGAACGCCGAGCGACCGACTGTACGACCGCGTGAAGGTCGGTGTTGATCTTTACCACGCGGGCGTTGCACCGAAGATTTTAATGAGCGGAGACCACGGGCAGGAGCATTACGATGAGGTGTCGACGATGCTTGCGCTTGCCACCCGAATGGGTGTTCCCGAGGAGGACGTTTTTCTCGATCACGCGGGCTTCTCGACCTACGAGAGCGTATACCGCGCGGATTACATCTTTGACTGTGAACGTATGGTGATCGTGACGCAGGACTACCACCTCTACCGTGCGCTTCACATTGCGGAGAGCTTCGGGATCGTGGCAGAGGGCGTTTCGGCGGATCTCCGTCCGTACCCCAAAATGCTCTACCACAACGTGCGCGAGACCCTCGCGAGAGCAAAGGATTTCTTCTTCTCCCTGACGAAGCCGAATCCCACTCATCTTGGTGAAAAAATAGATCTCTCGGGCGACGGAAGCGTGACGCACGAGAAATAAAAAAAGACCGAACCTGTGGGTTCGGTCTTTTTCTGTTCTTAAATAATCGCAAGCTCCTGCAAAATGAGGAAGGTCAGATACAAAGCGTAGAGGAGGAGGTAAACGACACCCTCGATGCGCGAGATCTTCTTGCCCGTGAACGCCGTAATTGCCAGAATGACCGAAACGACGAGCAGAACGAGCTGGTTTATGAAGTCCGTCATTGCGACGTTGATCGGAAGAACGAGAACGGTCGTGCCGAGAATGAGGAGAACATTGAAGATATTCGAGCCGACGATGTTACCGATCGCGATGTCGCTGTTGCCCTTCTTTGCCGCGACTGCCGAGGTCACGAGCTCGGGAAGTGACGTGCCGAGCGCGACGACGGTGAGCCCGACGATTGCCTCGCTAAGACCGAGCTGGTACGCGATGTCGGTCGCACCGTTTACCGAAAGGTTTCCGCCAAGCACGATGACAGCGGCGCCAAGGACGGTAAAGAGGATGCTCTTCCACCACGGAAGGACCTTGTATTCCTCCTCGGATTCCCCCGTTTCGCCCTTCAGCGCCTGTTCCTTGCGGAAGCGGAGCGCCGAGCGGACGGTGAGGGCGATGTAGCCGATGAAGAGAAGTGCGAGAATAGCACCTGCGATGCGGCTGAGATAACCGAAATAGCCCTCCCTTGCAAACCCGATCGAAGTGAGCGTAAGCACGGGCAGAAGCACTGCCGTGAGGAGAAGCACGGGGATGTCGCGACGGAACATTTCACGGTCAACGGTGATCGGGAGGATCACCGAGCTGATGCCGAGGATCACGAGGGTATTAAGCAGGTTTGAGCCGACGACGTTGCCGACGGCGATGTCGCTCGATCCGCCGAGCGCCGAGGAAACGCTGACCGCAAGCTCGGGGAGGCTCGTTCCCATTGCGACGACGGTGAGACCGATGATGAGATCGGGGATGCGCAGCTTCTTCGCGATCGATGCGCTGCCGTCTACGAAGAGATCGGCACCCTTAATGAGCGCAGCGAAACCCACCACGAGCAAAATATAGGGAAGGATAGGCTCGAGGAAGGGAACGGTGCTTATGATGTATCCTAAAATTTTGTCAAGCATTTTGGGGAGCTCCTTTTTTCTGAAGGTGATTTATCAACATTTTAAAAATGTCCGTTATTTATGGTAGCGCGTGCCGCGCTGAATGTTGAGGGCGCGATAGACCGCCTCGAGGAGAACGACGCGCATCAACTGATGTGGGAAGGTAAGCTTTGAAACCGAAAGACGAAAATCGCACGCCTTCTTTACGCGCTCGTCGAGTCCGTGCGACGAGCCGATGATGAAATAAAAGTCACCCGACTCGAGCGCCGCTTTTTCGAGATGCGCTGCAAGCTCCTCGGAGGAAAGCTGCTTTCCCTCAACGCAAAGTGCGATCTTATAGGCGCGCGGGGGAAGGAGAGAAAGGAGCTTGTCCCCCTCCTCCCGTAGTGCCGTCGCGATCTCCTTTTCGGAGGGATCGTCGGGGACGCGGGTCTCCTTTAGCTCAATGATCTCGGGGCGACAGAAGCCCGAAAGACGCTTCATATATTCGTTGCACGCCTCGCGAAGGTAGGATTCCTTGAGGGATCCGATCACGACGAAATGCAGGTTCAGCACAGCGGTTCCTCCTTTTCTTTTTTGAGGGCGGAGTCCCTTTCTCCGAGGAGGAAGGTCACGCGGTCGGGATCTGCCACGCGGAGCGTGACCGATTCGTCGGCGAGTGCCGCGAGGGTTTCCTCATACGCGAGCACGGGGAGATTGTTCTCCTTTGAGAGATGGGCGAGGAGAAAATGCTCGGTGCCGTTTTCTCTGAGGCTTGCGGCGAACGCGGCGGCGTCGCGGTTCGAAAGATGACCGCGCCGACTGCGGATGCGCAGCTTTAAGTCGTATGGGTAGGGACCGTCGAGGAGCATATTCTCGTCGTGGTTCGATTCGAGGACGACGGCTTCACAGCCAAGGAGTCCCTTTTCGACGGCAGGCGTGACGATGCCGAGGTCGGTCGCGTAGCCGAAGGTGCGGATGCCAGAGTCGTCCCTTGCCGTGATGCGGTAGCCGACGCTCATCCTGCTGTCGTGCGAGGTGGGGAAGGAGGAGACGGTAACGTTTCCGATCGAGACCGTGAACACCGCTTTGTGGACGACGACGCAGTCGCGCGCGGGGGAGTCGCCGAGAAGCGCGAGGATGCGCTCCGACGAGCCCTCGGTCACGTGGACGGGCACGGGGTTCTTTTTTAAATAGACCGCAAGTGCCGCGACGTGGTCGCGGTGCTCGTGTGTGATGAAGATCGCGTCGATCGGAGATCTTTTTCCGTCCGTAACAGTGCCGATCTCCTTTAGCGCGTTCGTCAGCGCGCGGGCGCTTTTTCCCGCGTCGATCAGAATCGCGGTGTCTCCGCTTGAAAAATAGGTCGCGTTCCCGCCTGACCCCGAGTAGAGGGTACAGAGGCGGCAGGGAGCGTTATGCTTTTGGGAGCAGGTCATCGTGCCGTTTC
>JAZSIN010000127.1:0-1962 GCA_045533845.1 Eubacteriales bacterium
TCACCGATCTGCGACACGATCGAGATGAAGAGCGCGCTGATGAGAAGTGCGGGATAGTTCGTACAAACAGCACCGTCCGAAAGGAGCGTTTCCACGATAAGTCCGTAAATACCGAAGAAAAGGATGCAGAACAGAATGCCGCCGATGCTCCCCTCGACCGTCTTCTTCGGGCTGACGTCGGGAATGAGCTTATGCTTTCCGAATGCGCGGCCGCAGAAGTACGCCGCCGAATCGGTGATCCACGCGCCAATGAAGATGAGGACGAACAGATATCCGCCGTGCGCCATCAGCTGTCTCACGTAAAGGGTCGCGTTCAGCCCCGTAATGGTGTAGATACACCCGATCGACGCGGTCGCGGCATCGGTCACGGGAAGCTTTCCCTTCGAAAAGACCGAAACGGGATAAGCCCACAGAACGAAGAAGAACAGGGTGAGAAGAAGCACGCCCGAGATCGGCATCTTAAACGTATATTTCGTGGAAAGATACAGATAGATCGGGACGAGTGCCGCCACAAGATAATACGGGATCACGAAAACGGCGTTTTTATGTACATTACAGCAACGGAGCATCTCGAACACCGCGATGACCGAAACGATCGCGATCGCGATTGGAAGAACGACCGTTCCCGAAAAGATCACGACGGGGATCAGGATCATCAGCGCCACGACCGAAGAAATAATACGGATCTTCATAACTAAACCTCTTTCTCTTAAAGCTCAAATGCCGCCGTAGCGTCGTTTTCTCGAATAAAAGGACTCGACCGCCGCGTTGACCTCGGCGTCGTCCATATCGGGCCAGAGCGTATCGGTGAAATAAAGCTCGGCGTACGCCGCCTGCCACAAAAGGAAATTCGAAAGACGGAGATCTCCTCCCGTCCGAACGATCATATCAACGGGGGGAAGCTCAGCGGTATAGAGTGCCGCCGTAATCTCGACCCCGGTGACGCCGGGCTTCCCCTCCTCCATCAATCGCTTGAAGGCTGCCGTAAGCTCCGCCCGGCCTCCGTAGTTGAGGGCGATGTTCACGGTCAGAGGATACCCCTCGGTCACGCGCTTTGCTTCTTCCATCTTACGTCTGAAGTCCACGTCAAAGACGCTCACATCTCCTGAAAAGGTAACGCGGATCTGATTTTTCTCGTGATCCTTGATGCAGTCGTCAAGATAGCGTCGGAGGAGGTCAAGAATGGCGTCCACCTCTTTTTTCGGACGCTTCCAATTCTCGGTCGAAAAGGCGTAGACCGTCATTGCCTCGATCCCATATCGTTTACAGGACTCTGCCACGCGCTTCAGCGCCTTTACGCCGACGCGGTGACCGAATTCGCGCGGTTGACCTCTGCGCTGTGCCCACCGTCCGTTTCCGTCCATAATAAATGCGATATGACGAAGAGTTCCCACTTCGCCCGCGCCCTCGCTGATTTTACGCTCTGCCATCTTCCTTGTTCCTTTCGGAGAAAATATCTGCTTATCAAAAACACGGGACATCCGTAAAGCGAAACACTTGATAGATGAGTCCCGTGTATATCGAAGCTGTTAACCGTGCATTCTCTGCATTAGATCGTCATGATCTCCTTTTCCTTGCCTGCAGTAACCGTGTCGATCTTCTTGATGTATTTGTCGGTGAGATCCTGGACCGCCTTCTCCGAGCTCTTCTGCTCGTCCTCGGTCATCTCGCCGTCCTTCTTCATCTTCTTAGCGAGATCCATCGCGTCTCTGCGGATGTTGCGGATGGCGACCTTTGCCTCCTCACCCATCTTTTGAACCTGCTTCTTCAGCTCCTTACGGCGCTCCTCGGTGAGAATCGGGAAGGAGAGACGAAGGACCGAGCCGTCGTTTGCGGGGGTAAGTCCGATATCGGACATCAGGATCGCCTTCTCCATAGCCTTGAGCGTGCTCTGGTCGTAGGGCTTTACCATCAGAGTCTTTGCATCCACGACGCGGATATCCGCCATCGAGGAGAGAGGGG
>JAZSIN010000205.1:0-3015 GCA_045533845.1 Eubacteriales bacterium
ATAGCGGGGACGACGGGGGTGTAGATCTTAAGTCCGCCGCGATAGATGAGCCGCACCGCCGCCTCCTTCGTGTAGCCGTACGCTTTCGCGAGGTCCTCGGCGACGTCCTCGATGACGAGGTCGGTGTACCAGGAGTGGTACGCCGTTCCGTCCGCGTCCTCCCGTCGTGCGGTCACGACGGGCTCCTCCGTCGCCGCACGGTACGCCTTTTCCGTGATATATCCCCCGAGGTGCATCTCGCGAAGGACGACGTTTCTCCGCTCCTTGTTTTGTTCGGGATGGCGAAGGGGATCGTAGCGCGACGGATTTTTCGTGATCGCCGCGATCGAGGCGCACTCCGCGAGGGAAAGCGACGCGGGGGGCTTTCCGAAATAGAATTCGGACGCGCTCCCGACGCCGACGCATCCGTTCGCGAGACCGACGATGTTCAGATACTCTTCGAGGATCTCCTCCTTCGTGAGCCTCCTTTCGAGGTCGTGGGCGCGGAAGATCTCGTGGATCTTTCTTTTTGCCGTTTTCTCGCTGTCGCCCGTCAGATTCTTGACGAGCTGTTGGGTGACGGTCGAGCCGCCGAAGCTTTTGTCGCCTCTCAGGACGAGGTTCAGGATCGCAGCGCCCGTCCGTCGGAGGTCGACGCCGCGGTGGCGGTAAAAGCGCTTGTCCTCGATTGCGATGAAGGCGTTCCGAAGGTCCGCGGGGATCTCCCCATACGGTGTGTAGACCGAACGCGTACCGCCGTCTATCCGTTCGAGGAGGGTCGCGTCCTTCGGGTCGACGTACGGATCGGGTGCCCCTCCTTCGAAGTAGTAGAGCGCCGACGGCTCTGTGACCCGTCCCCCCGAGAGGAGGGAAGGGTCGACCGTAAAAAGCGCGGGACGGTGCGCGACGTAGAGGGCTGCCGCCGACAGAAGGAGGGAAAGAAGGATCACCGCGGTGAGCGTGAGGGGGAGAAGGAGTGCGAAAAACGCGCGGAGGGGATGCGCTTCTCTCTTGTTTCCTTCGACTGCGTTCCTTTTCTTCATATAAGACACCTCGTATTTGCCGTGATACACTGCGTTGATACTGTTATTGTGCCACGAAGCGCCGTATATATGTCGCCTCTTGCGGCAATAATAGGAGCGAAAGGGAGGGAAATCGGGCAAAAAGTTCCGTTCGTTCCTCTTGCTACTTGAGAAAGAAAGGTACGGTGTTTTTATGAAGCTTACGAAAAATATTATGATCCTCTTCGGGTCTTATCTCGGCGCGGTCGCGCTCGTTTCCTGTATCGGTCAGCTTTCGCACCCCTTTTCCGGGGCGTTTGCACCCGCCGATCCGGAGGGCGCGGGCAACGGGGACTGCACGGTCGGGGCGGTCGACACAGAGGAAGAGGATATTCCCGCGGCGATCGTCACCGAGGATAGCGTCGCGGACAGCTCGAAGGAGGAGCCCATAGACACGAAGGAGCCGAGCGGCTCGGGGGACGCTGCGGGAGACGGCGCCCGCCCCGAAGGTCCGCGGGAGACCTATTCGGTTCGTACGGTGCGGGATGAAAGCGGCGCTGCGACGCACGCGATCGGCGTTTACGACGGGGAGGGAAAACTCCTCGATCTTCTCGACACGCCCGTCTTTGCGCTTCCCGAAAAGGACCGCGAGATGCTGAAGAGCGGGATCGAGGTCGAGGGGAAGGAAGCGCTCGCGGCGCTTCTCGAGGATCTCGGCGCATAACGGTACGGCAAGAGGCGGGAAAGGGACGGGGACGGAGGATGCTCCGTCCCTTTTTGCTGCTCGGGCGTCGGCTTTTCGTCCTGCCCGTACCGTAAGGTCTTGACAGTAGGGAAGCTTTGTGCTATACTTATAAGGATAAATATGCAGTAGATCCCGCGACGGACGGCGGGCGTCTCGGGGATCTTTTCCGAGACGAAGGAGGAGCGTTCATAACGATGGATATGACACAAAAGGAAACGACGGTCAGAGACGTGCGCGTCTCTGTTCACTCGGTGCAGTACGACTACCGCGAGTCCCTCTCCGATCGGATCAGAGAGATGCGGCGGCGCGCAGAGGAGCTTCTCGACTCGCTGACGGACGGGGGCGACGCGGAGGACGGCGCTGATGAGGACCTTTACGACGATTCTGCCTGCGGAGAGGCGGGCGAGCCCTTTACGATGGTGACCGAGGGTCGGCTTCGCACGAAGGGCGACCTTTGCGAGCTTTCCTATCTCGAGAGCGACGCGGAGGGACTTGAAAACACGAAAACGACGCTCGTTTTTTCGAGGAAGCGACCGAATATCGTCACCCTGACGCGTACGGGTATGATGAAGATGACGCTTTCCTTTGAAACGGGAAGACATCATATCGGCTCGTATCACATCGGCGCTTTGCAGGCGCTCTTCTCGGACAAAAGAGAGGGGCTTCCGATCGCGTCCTACGCGAGAGAGGTAAAGAACGACCTCTTCACGGACGGTGAGCTTCTCCTCGACTACATCATCGAGGTGCGCGGAATGGATACCCAGCGGACGGTCTTTAGGCTCTCTCTTTCCGATCTTCCGCTTGCTCCGACGGGCTTTTCCGTAAAAGCAGAGGAGGAGGGGGGAACGGAATGATCCCGAAGGAATATGCGATCGGGAACGGAATGACGCTCACCGCAGTCAGGACCGACCGCTTCAAGACCGCCTGCCTGACCGTTTCGACGGCGGTGCGCGCAGATGCGGAGGAGTCCCCCGAGAACACCCTGCTCCTCGGCGTGCTCGGACGGGGAACGACGCGTCATCCAACGCTCCTCGAATTGAATCGCTATATGGATGATCTCTACGATCTGACGCTGTTCGCACGCAATTACCGTATGGGCGACCTGCAGATCATCGGGAGCGGCTCGTACTTTGTCGATCCCGCGTTTCTCCCCGAGTCGGAGGATAAGGCGGCGATCGAACGGGAAAACGTGCGAATGCTGAAGGAGAGCCTTTACGCACCGCTCTTTTCCGAGGAGGGGACGCTTCTCCCCACGTTCATCGACCGCGAAAAGGTGGTGCAGTGCGACAC
>JAZSIN010000111.1:0-2152 GCA_045533845.1 Eubacteriales bacterium
CGAAGATGCCCTGCTCCTTCAGAGACTTACCGAGAATGACCTCGGTCGCGATGTCCGCGAGGCTGTAGCCCGTCGCCTTCGAGAGGAAGGGTACGGTACGTGAGGAACGCGGGTTGGCCTCGATGATGAAGACATTCTCGTCCTTGTCGACGATGAACTGAATGTTGTAAAGTCCGATGATCCCGATGCCGAGGCCGAGCTTCTTCGCGTACTGCAGAATGATGCCCTTTACTCTGTCGGAAATCGAGAACGTGGGGTAAACGCTGATCGAGTCACCCGAGTGAACGCCCGTACGCTCGACGAGCTCCATGATACCGGGGACGAATACGTCGCGTCCGTCGCAGATCGCGTCGACCTCGACCTCCTTGCCCTGAATATACTTGTCGACCAGAACGGGCTTGTCCTCGTCGATCTCAACGGCAGTCTTCAGGTAGTGGCGAAGCTGTGCCTCGTTTGCAACGATCTGCATCGCTCTTCCGCCAAGCACGAAGCTCGGGCGAACGAGAACGGGATAACCGACCTCGGCCGCCGCCTTGATGCCGTCCTCGATCTTCGTGACGGCGTGACCCTTCGGCTGGGGAATGCCGAGCTCATTCAGAATGTGCTCGAAGCTGTCGCGGTTCTCCGCACGCTCGATCGCGTCACAGTCGGTTCCGATGATCTTAACACCGCGTGCGCGAAGGGGCTCTGCGAGATTGATCGCGGTCTGACCGCCGAGCGAGGCAACGACGCCCTCGGGCTTCTCGAATTCGATGATATTCATCACGTCCTCGGGGGTAAGCGGCTCGAAGTAAAGCTTGTCCGCCGTGGTATAGTCGGTCGAAACCGTCTCGGGGTTGTTGTTGATGATGATCGCCTCATAACCCGCGCGCTTGATGGTCTGCACGGCATGAACGGTCGAGTAGTCGAACTCAACGCCCTGACCGATACGGATCGGACCCGCGCCGAGCACAACGATCTTCTTTTTATCGGTGAGGCGGGATTCGTTCTCGCCCGTGTACGAGGAGTAGAGATATGCGATATACTTGCCCGTGTGGAGGGTATCCACCATCGGGAAGACCGGGAAGAGCTTCATTTCACGGCGCTTATTGTAGATGTCGATCTCGTTTACGCCCCAGAGTCTTGCGATAAACTTGTCCGAGAAGCCCATCACCTTCGCCGCCTTCAGCGTCTTTTCACAGCCCTTGTTTTCCCTCAGCACCTTCTCCATATCAATGATGCGCTTGAAGGATTCGAGGAAGAGCTCGGTGATCTGTGTGATCTCATGGAGTCTTTCGATGCTCATTCCGCGGCGCATCAGCTCGCAAACGGCGTAAACGCTGTCATCATGGAATGCCTTCGTAAGGTATTCGACGAGCTGATCGTCCGTCCAACCGTCAAACTTCGGCAGATGGAAGTGGCAAACGCCGATCTCAAGCGAACGCACCGACTTCAGCATACACTCGTCGAGCGTCGCACCGATTCCCATGACCTCGCCCGTCGCCTTCATCTGCGTGCCGAGCACATTTGCGGCGCTCGCGAACTTATCAAACGGGAAGCGCGGGAACTTTGCTACGATATAGTCGAGTCTGGGCTCGATCGCCGCAGTACCGCCCGCAACGGGGATCTCCTCGAGTGCCATACCGACCGCGATCTTTGCAGTCACGCGGGCGATCGGATAGCCCGACGCCTTCGAAGCAAGCGCCGAGGAACGCGAAACGCGGGGGTTGACCTCGATGAGGTAGTATTCGCTCGAATCGGGGTTCAAGGCAAACTGTACGTTACAGCCGCCCTCGATCTTCAGCTCACGAATGATCTTGATCGCGCTGTCGTTCAGCATCTTTCTATCGTGATCGCTGAGCGAGAGGATCGGCGCAACGACGATCGAGTCGCCCGTGTGAACGCCAACGGGGTCGACGTTTTCCATACCGCAGATCGTGATCGCGTGATCGTTCGAGTCGCGCATGACCTCGAATTCGATCTCTTTGTAGCCCTTTACGCTCTTCTCGATCAGAACCTGATGAACGGGAGAAAGCTTGAAGGCCTTGATACCGATCTCAACGAGCTCCTCCAAGATGCACGCGAAACCGCCGGCCGTTCCGCCGAGCGTGAATGCGGGACGAAGCACGACGGGATAACCGATCCTCTTTGCCGCATCCTTTGCCTGTTCGAG
>JAZSIN010000238.1:0-1701 GCA_045533845.1 Eubacteriales bacterium
GAAAAGGGCTCGTTCCGCATTGAGCGCAAAGGCATCCGCGCCGACAACCGCGACGGTTACAGCGAAAAATGCCAGATCATCGACCTCTCGACAGGAAGTGCCGTGCTGAAGGGCGAGGTGCCGGGTCAGTATTTCCTCGGCGTTCCCTCGGGCGTTTACGACTCGACCTCATCGGTCAAGCAGCAGTCGCTTTCCTCGCTTTCGGGAAGCGAAATTTCCTCATCCATTGAAAACATCCTCTTCTCCGCTGACGAGGCGATCTACACCGAGCGCGCGCTGACCCGTCTCAACACTGCTCGCCGACAGTTCCGCCTTCAGCGCGGAAACGGAGGTCTGATCACCGACCTGACAGCCGAGCGCGACGCTCTGCAAAAGAAGCTCATCGAGGCGGAAGAATCGTCAAAGAATATCCTCGCGCTCCGATCGACCGTTGAACGCGCGCGCACTCTCACAGCCGAACTTCGCCGTAAGCTGACCGCGGCAGAGGACAGACTCCGCGCCTTCGAGGCGATCCAGACGATCAAACGCTTCGATATGCTCCACGCGGGCGAGGCGAAGGTTGCAACTCTTACCGCCGAGCGCGAAGAGCTCCTTGCCGAATTCGGCTACGAGGGCAAGCTCCCCGACCGCGCGTACGTCTCAGAGCTTGATTCGCTCTCAAGAAGGCTCGCATCCGCCGAATCCGAGGCGGCAAAGAGCGCGGGCGAGCTTGCGGGACTCCGCGGTGAGCAGACGGGCGACACCAATCTTGCCGCACGCGCCGACGACATCGAGCGCACGGGCGGTCCCGAAGCGGTTGCCGACAGATACAAAAAACTCCGCGCCTCGGTTGGCGCACGCCTTTGCTGGGGAATCCTCTTCGCGATCCTCGGCGCGGCTCTGACGGCGGGCTCGCTCGTGGTCTACTTTCTCAAGCTCATTCCCGCCTTTGATATGGCGTTTTCGTCCGCAATTTCTGTTGGCGGACTCGTGATACTCATGATCGGCGTTGCCGTTGCGCTTTCCGCGTCAAGAGCACGCAGACGCGCGGCATCCTATCTATTCGACCTCGGCTTTGAAGCCGATGGACGAGTAAAAAAGAAGGACATCATCGCGCACGCCGCCCTCTGCCTTGAAGCCAAAAAGGAGATCGACGACTTCTCAAAGAAGCTCGGCACGCTTGAGCAGGCACACGCGAAGAAGAACGGCGCCGTCCTCGATATCGTTGACGAAGCCAAGAAGGTTCTCGCCCGCTTTGGCATCGACGGTGACAACAAGAACATCTCCGTCCTCCTTGCCGAGACAGCCGAACGTGCGGCAAAAGTCGCCGAGAGAAGCGGAGCGCTCGAATCCGACATCGAAAAATACACGGCATCGGTTGCCGAATCCCGCGCAAAGCTCGAGGGCGAGGACGAAGCCGCCCTCCGCGCGCATATCACGCCCGCGGCAAAGGCTATGCTCGATCTTGCAAATCTCACGACTCTCAAGCAGGAGCGCGACGAGTTTGCCGCACGTCTCGACGCGGCGCGCACTCGTCTGCTCGATTCCGAAAAGAACCTCGGAATAATCGAGGGTACGTCCGAGAATCCCAACCGCATCGCGTCAGAGCTTGAAGCGGTTGAAGCGGCACTTTACGATGCAGAACGCAAACACGCCGCCATCGTCCTTGCATATGAATCTATCTCAAACGCGGGCGAAAGTCTGCGCCGAAACGTGACTCCA
>JAZSIN010000198.1:0-6995 GCA_045533845.1 Eubacteriales bacterium
CCGCCGGGATACTTCTTATAAATATGTCTTAAGGATAAGCTAGCCATTCTTTTTGATTCCTCCGTGAATGTGATTTACGTTTCTGCTGAAGAAGCCGTACGAGATGATACAGCCCTTATTTTAACGGATACTATTATACCATAGTTTTCGTCAAAATGGAAGATGGCAAATCTCCAAAATTTATCGTTTCAATTTGTTCAATCTGCACAATCAATGAAAGAGATTTGTGAACGTCCCGCCATCTGCCCCTTCACGTTATTTCGAGCGCGCCTTTTCGGGCGATGCGCCGACGCCCTTCATCGAGAGTCCAATGCGCTTCCGCTTCACGTCGAGCGTAATGACACGCACCTCGACGACATCTCCCGTTGAAACGACCTCGGAGGGGTGGCGGATGAATTTATTGCTAATCTCGGAAATGTGCACAAGTCCGTCCTGATGAACGCCGATGTCAACGAATGCGCCGAAGTCGGTGACGTTCCGAACCGTTCCCGTCAGCACCATTCCCTCCTCGAGATCCTCGAGCGACAGAAGATTTTCGCGTAAGATCGGTTGAGGCAGATCGTCACGGGCGTCGCGCCCCGGCTTCTCAAGCTCGCGGATCATATCAAGGAGGGTCGGCTCACCGATCCCGAGAAGATCCGCCACCTTCCGTCCTCCCTCCGCCTGCACCTTTTTGGAGAGCCCTTCAAGTCCTCCGTTTCTTACGTCCTCCTCGGTATAACCGAAATGTGAGAGGAGCGATTTTGCAGCAGCATACGACTCAGGGTGTACACCGGTCAGGTCAAGAACCTCCTTGGAACCGGGAACACGAAGGAAGCCCGCACACTGTTCATACGCCTTCGCGCCGACTCTCGGAACCTTCAGCACTTGTGCACGCGTTTTGAATTCCCCATTCTCCTCGCGATACTTCACGATATTCTTGGCACTTGCCGAATTGATACCCGAAATATAGGAAAGTAGGCTCCACGATGCGGTATTGAGGTCAACACCGACAGCGTTGACACAGTCCTCGACAACGCCCGTAAGGGCAAGGTCAAGCTGAGCCGCCTTCATATCGTGCTGATACTGCCCGACGCCGATCGACTTCGGGTCGATCTTGACGAGCTCGGCAAGCGGATCCTGCAGACGCCGTGCGATCGAGACCGCCGATCGCTGGGTCACGTCGAAATCGGGAAACTCCTTCGCTCCGAGCTCGGATGCAGAATAGACCGACGCTCCCGCCTCGCTCGTGATGATATACTTGACGGGCTCTGCAATTTCCTTCAGAAGATTAGAAATGAAGATCTCACTTTCCTTCGATGCCGTACCGTTTCCGATCGAGATCACGTCCACGTGATGCGTCGCGATAAGCCGCTTCACGATGCGCTTGGCCTCTTCGATGCGATACTCCTGCCCCATCGTAGGATAGATCACCGCCGTATCAAGAACCTTCCCCGTCGGGTCGACCACGGCGAGCTTACAGCCCGTGCGGTAGCCGGGGTCAAATCCGAGAACGGTCTTACCCTTCAGGGGGGCTTGCATCAAAAGATGGCGAAGATTATCCGCAAAGACCGCGATCGCACCCTCCGCCGCCTCATCAAAGCGCATTGAACGCACCTCATTTTCAACCGAAGGTGCAATGAGTCTCTGATATCCGTCCACCATAGCACCGATGATATGGGGGCGCGCGGGGCTGTCGTATACCGACAAAATTTCCTGCATCAGATAGTTCAGGATCAGTTCCTCCGAGATCTCAATGCTTCCCTTCAGCGCTCCCGTTTTTTCTCCTCGGTTGATCGCGAGAATGCGGTGGGATGGGATCTTCGACAGCTTTTCCTCATATTCGTAGTACTGTGCAAAAACACCGTCGGGATCGACATCATCTGCGGTCCGTTTCACCTTCAGCGTGCCAAATTTCACGGTCATTTCGCGAATATCCTTGCGGTATGCGGCATTGTCCGAGATCGATTCGGCAATAATGTCTGATGCCCCGGCAAAGACCTCCTCGACGGTCGTGACTCCCTTTTCCTCGGAAAGATACTGCTCCGCTTCAGTTTCGAGCGCGGGCTCGTAGCTTCTTCTCTGCTCGAGAAGGAGAGCGGCAAAGGGCTCAAGTCCCCGCTCTCTCGCCATATCGGCACGCGTTCTTCTGCGCGGCTTATACGGGCGGTAGATATCCTCCACCTCGGTGACGGTGAGTGCACTTTCGATCGCCTTAAGAAGCTCTTCCGTGAGCTTTCCCTGAGACTCGATCTGAGCCTTGACCTCCTCTTTTCTCTTTTCAAGATTACGAAGAGACGTCAGGCGCTCCTCAAGGCGACGGAGACAGCTGTCGTCAAGGCTTCCCGTCATTTCCTTGCGGTAACGGGAAATAAAGGGAACGGTGTTTCCCGCATCAAGAAGCTCGATCGCCTTTTCGACCTGCCAATCAAGAATGTTCAGTTCGGTTGTCAGTATTTCAATAATGTTCATTTTTCTTTCTTTCGTTGTAGCATAAAATCAGGGTGAATTTTTCAGTAACGGTCCGCTTCATTACACGAGCGTGAACGGATCGACGTCGTTTACAAGCGTGGGAAGCAGCTTCACACGGAAGGTGAATTCGGTCTCGTCGAAGCGGTATTTCTCCATAAGCTCGGGGCCGCAGGAGTTCGAACCGATGCCCGCGTGGCGGTAGTCAATATGAACAACCGTTTCCTTCAAAGGAACGAGCTCATAGTCGTGCGCCGTTTCGGTCAGCTGCTGTACTGTGAAGTGACTACAGTTGAAGCTGAAATCCGCGTCGTCACGAAGCACGAGGATTCCGTTGCCCGCGATCGAGGAGACCGACATCCACTTCGAGTCACAGTGTGCCATATTTTCCTGTGGGCGGACGTAGTGCTCAAAATGCTCCGATACCGTCGTCTCAAATCTGCCGAGGCGGGACGCAAGGCGCTTGTCGATATAGCTTTCGACAGGACCTCTGCCAAAGTATTCGAGACGTTCACTCTCCTCTGGCATACTGAAGGTGATACCGAAGCGCGGCAGGGGCGGAAGTCCCTCTCTGACCTTGCATTCGTATGAGATCGACAGCATTCCGTCTGCATTCACCGTATACGTCACGTCGGCATACAGGACGGGCATCTGATTGAATGCTCCGAGCGAGATCTTTGCCTTGACCGTAACGGCATTCGCGTCGACGGACGCGACCGCACACGAATACGCGTGAACGGTCTGCTGGTGATAGCCCACATCCATCCATTTCAGCTTGAGTTTTCGCTCGTTGTCGATCGGCGCTCTCCACACCGTCGGAAGGATCGGAGACGCGAGTAGCTCCCGACCGCTTGACAGGATCGAAACGATCGATGCGTGAACGGAGTCGACGGTATAGACACGATCGGATGCCGAAATGGTGATCCGACCCTCCTCCTCGGTCACGGAGAGAGCCGAGGTCACACAAAGCGGGACCGCATTTGCGTTTGCATCGGTGGAAAGCTCGAACTGATCCATGCCGATCTCGTACCCGGTGTCCGCCCATTCGGTGACGTCGTTCTGTACAAGGGATACGTTCAGGACGTTATAACCCGAAGAGAGCTGACCGAGCGTCAGTACATAGTCCGCAGTACATTCGGGTGCGACTGCGAGAGACGCGATTCTGCCCGAGCGGAGCTTCTTTCCGTTATGCTCAACGGTATAGACGAGATCGAGATCCGAAAGATCGCGGAACCGACGAAGGCTCTTCACGGTCAGAGTCGAGGTCGAAGCATCAAAGGAGACCCGATAAGGCTTCAGCACTTCCTTCAATTCAAGCATTCCCGTGTGCGGACGACGGTCGGGATACACGAGGCCGTCGACGCAGAAGTTGCCGAAATTCGGATAATCGCCGAAGTCACCTCCATAGACATAGTGAGGATCTGCAAAACGGTTCTCCCCCGTCGCGACCGAGTGGTCGAGCAACTCCCAAACGCATCCGCCGAAGAAGCGGTCGTCCGAATAGACCAACTTCCAATAATCCGCAAGGTCTCCGGGACCGTTTCCCATCGCGTGGCAGTATTCGCAAAGGAAGAGAGGCTTCGTGCAGTTCGGGTTATCGAGATGAGTCTCGTAAATATCATCGAAGGAGGGGTACATACGGCTGTCGATATCAATGTGCGAATCGTCGAAGCCGTCGAGCGCGTGCGGATTTTCGGACAGTTTCTTCATCAAGTTACGACGACGTCTCGTTACGTCCTCACAGTGGACGATGTTACGGGGATCTCTCTCGTGGAGATAATTCGCCATTGTGACCTGATTCCGTCCGGCGCCCGATTCATTGCCGAGTGACCACATAATGACCGACGGATGGTTCTTGTCTCTTTCGTACATCCGCTCGACACGGTCGAGATAGGCGTTCGCCCATTCGGGGTCATCCGTCAGCAGATCCCAATTTTTCACATACGTCATTCCGTGTGTTTCAAGGTCGGTCTCGTCACAAACATAAATGCCGTATTTGTCGCACAGCGCGAGAAAGCGAGGATCGTTCGGGTAGTGGCTCGTTCTCACCATATTAATATTGTAACGCTTCATGAGCAGCACGTCCTTCAGCATATGCTCCATCGGAGTCGCCGCACCGAGTACGGGGTGGCTGTCGTGTCGGTTTACGCCCTTCGCCTTAACCTTCTTCCCGTTGACATAAAAGATCGAATCGCGGATCACGACACTGCGGAATCCGACAGGAATGCGGATGTGCTCACTTCCACACGAAAGCGCAAGCGAATAAAGGTGAGGCGCTTCGTCCGACCAAAGCATCACGTCGGGAGCTTCAAGACTAAATTCTCCTTTTCCGTTCACACGTACCGAGCCTCTCGTAAGAAGTGTACCGTGAGGATCGTAAAAATCGTATGCGACCTCCCCGTCTCCGTTCAGCTCGAGCTTTACGTCCGCATCTGCGCGGTCAAAGGCCTCACCGAGATAGGTGTAGACCTGAAAATCACGAAGATAGACCGCATCGCGAACCAGAAGATAGACCTCGCGGAAGATCCCCGAAAAGCGGAACTTGTCCTGATCCTCGAGATACGAGCCGTCACACCACTTGAGAACGAGCACCTTGAGGGTATTCTCGCCGTCAATGAGTGCATTCGTCACGTCGATCTCGCTCGTCATATGGCTGACCTGCGAGTAGGCAACAAACGTATCGTTCACGTAAAGATAGAAGCAGGAATCAACACCTTCAAAATTGATATAGACGCGTTTCCCTGCGTGCGCCGCTTTATCAAATGCAAAGGAACGCACATAGAGACCGCACGGAATATCATTCGGAAGGTGTGGAGGATCAATGGTAAACCGGTACCCGCGGTTCAAATAGTTTGGCACGTCATACCCTCTGTCAAGGACGCTCTGCCAGGAGCGCGGAACGGTCATTTTATCAAAGCCGTCTACCGTAAAGTCCTTTGCGATAAAATCGGGCAGGTCGTGCGTAGAAGGATAATAATGAAAATCCCAGTCTCCGCAAAGCGAGCGGAAGCGGTCGCTCTCCGCACGGTTGTCGCGCACCGCGATATCATCAGCCTGATACGGAATGAAATACGCGCGCGGCTTTTCACAACCAATGTGCAAATCGGAAAGCGAACGATGATAGTTCGCAGGAAAAGTAAAGTATCCCATAGATGAGCCCTCCTCTTTCTCTAAAATGAGCATAGATCAATTTTATCGGGAACGGCCTTTTGAATCATCCCTTGCATTAGTTTAACACACAAGCACGGATTTGTAAATATAAATCTCAAGAAAAATCCGTAAATTTCTATCTTATATCCTCGCCTCTCCGAACGACTGAAAGCCTTTTATTGAGGTTGCTGAAAACATACTCGGTCGGAATTGTAAACAAATTGTTATAATTTGGGTTCTGTCTTGCATTTTGGAGAGTTTTGTGATAGAATATAGTATGGGAGACGAGGGAATCCCCTCCCGTCCAAAATTTCAATCGTTAATCAAAAAAATTCCATATACCTAAGGAGAAAAAACATGACACCTACCAGTAACAAGTTTGTTCTTGATTGGATCAAGGACATGGCTGACATGACGCAGCCCGACGAGATCATTTGGATCGACGGTTCTGAAGCGCAGGCAGAAGCCCTCCGCGAGGAAGCTTGCTCGACCGGTGAGATCATCAAGCTGAACCAGGAAAAGCTCCCCGGCTGTTACCTCCACAGAACCGCGATCAACGACGTTGCCCGCGTGGAGAACAGAACCTTCATCTGCACCTCGAAGAAGGAAGATGCAGGTAACATCAACAACTGGATGGATCCCCAGGAATGCTACGACCGTCTCTCGAAGCTCTACAAGGGCTCGATGAAGGGTCGCAAGATGTACGTCATTCCCTATTCGATGTCTGTTGTCGGATCTCCTTTCGCAAAGTACGGCATCGAGCTTACCGACTCGATCTACGTCGTTCTGAACATGCTCATCATGACCCGCGTTGGCAACAACGTGCTGGAGGCTCTGGGCGACAGCGCAGACTACATCAAGGGTCTCCACGCCCGCGCCGACATCGACGAGGAGAACCGCTACATCGTTCACTTCCCTCAGGACAACACCATCATGTCCGTCAACTCCGGCTACGGCGGTAACGTCCTGCTGGGCAAGAAGTGCTTCGCTCTGCGTATCGCCTCCTACCTGGGCCGCAAGGAGGGCTGGATGGCCGAGCATATGCTCATTCTCGGCGTCAAGTACCCCAACGGCGAGAAGAAGTACGTCACCGCCGCATTCCCCTCTGCCTGCGGTAAGACCAACCTCGCTATGCTCATCCCCCCCAAGTTCCTGTCCGAGCAGGGCTACGAGGTTGAGTGCGTGGGCGACGATATCGCCTGGCTCCGCGTGGGCGAGGACGGCCGCCTGTGGGCTGTGAACCCCGAGAACGGCTTCTTCGGCGTGGCTCCCGGCACCAATGCCAAGTCCAACCCCAACGCTCTTGCTTCCACCATGAAGAACGCTATCTTCACCAACGTGGTGCAGGATCTGCATCCCAACTCTATGAAGTGGAAAGGCATGAACAAGACTCCTCC
>JAZSIN010000234.1:0-5632 GCA_045533845.1 Eubacteriales bacterium
TCGACGATATAGCCGTTTTCGTCCTTGATGGAACCAACCGACGCGTGCTTGATCGCGGAGAGAGAGTCGGCAACGACCGAAAGACCTGCGATGCCGAATGCCATAAAGCGCTCGACCTCCGTGTCGTGGAGTGCCATCTGGATCTTCTCGTACGCGTACTTATCGTGCATATAGTGGATGACGTTCATCGTGTTGACGTAGAGGCGCGCGAGCCACGCGATGTAGTGCTCATAGCGGAGCATTACGGTGTCGTAATCGAGCGTGAAGCCGTCGAGCACGGGCATCTGCGGTCCGATGTGGATGCCGCTCGTCGTATCGTAGCCGCCGTTCAGCGCGATGAGCAGAAGCTTTGCGAGGTTACAGCGTGCGCCGAAAAACTGCATCTGCTTGCCGACGCGCATTGCGGAGACACAGCACGCGATCGCGTAATCGTCGCCGTAGAGCGGGCGCATAATGTCGTCGTTCTCGTACTGGATCGAATCGGTGTCGATCGAGACCTGCGTACAGAACTTCTTGAAGCCGTCGGGCAGATTCGTGGACCAGAGAATGGTCAGGTTCGGCTCGGGAGAGGAGCCGAGGGTGTAAAGCGTGTTCAGGATACGGAAGCTATTCTTCGTGACGAGCGTACGTCCGTCCTCGCCCATACCGCCGACCGCCTCGGTGATCCACATCGGGTCTCCGCCGAAGAGCTCGTTGTATTCGGGCGTGCGGAGGTGGCGCGCAAGGCGAAGCTTCATGACGAAGTCGTCGATCAGCTCCTGTGCTCCTTCCTCCGTGAGGGTGCCGTTCTTTATGTCGCGCTCAATGTAAATATCGAAGAAGGTGCTGACTCTGCCGAGCGACATAGCCGCGCCGTTCTGCTCCTTGATCGCCGCGAGGTAGCCGAAGTAGGTCCACTGGATCGCTTCCTTCGTGTCCTTTGCGGGAGCGGAGATATCGTAGCCGTAGAGAGCCGCCATTTCCTTCAGGTATCCGAGGAAGGAGATCTGACGGAAGAGCTCCTCGTCGAGGCGGATCGTGTCGGCATCGAAATCGCGCGACGCGAGAGCCTTTTTATCCTTGATTTTTTCCGAGATCAGACGGTCGACGCCGTAAAGTGCGACGCGGCGGTAGTCACCGATGATACGTCCGCGGCCGTACGCGTCGGGGAGACCCGTGATGACGTGGCACTTACGAGCGGCGCGCATCTCGTCGGTATAAGCGCGGAAGACGCCGTCGTTATGTGTGGTGCGGAAGCGGAACTCGTCTTCGATCTTGTCCGAGACCTTATAACCGTACGCCTCACATGCCTGACGGCACATACGCATACCGCCGAAGGGGTTGATGCCGCGGCGCAGGGGCGCATCGGTCTGAAGACCGACGATCAGCTCCTTGTCTTTGTTGATATAGCCGGGCTTATACGCCGTCAGCGAGGAAACGGTCTCGGTATCGACGTCGAGAACGCCGCCTGCCTGCCGCTCCTTCTTAAAGAGCGCCTCGACCTCAGCCATCAGCTCTTTCGTGCGGGGCGTTGCGCCCGAGAGGAAGCTGCTGTCGCCCGTATACGCCGTGTAGTTGGTCTGAATAAAATCACGGACGTTGATTTCTTCTTGCCAGATGCCGGCGGTAAAGCCGTTCCAATTTTCGTGCTCCATAATTTTGACCTCCATCATGTTTTTTCGTATACGGTCTGCCCAGACGGTCGGCAGGACCGTTTTATCATTCCCTCGCGGTGCTCCGCGTTACCGTCAGTAATGAGTATATATTTTATTATACAATATTCCCGCGCACTTGTCAAGCACAAGCGCGCGGGAATAAGCGTAAATTTTGACGGTTTTTCGGGGGGATTTTTAGCTGTTTTGCAAAGAGTCCGCCGAACGACCGAGAAAAGCGGAGTAGGGGAGCGCCACGACGACGCCGAAGAGCATCAGTCCCGCCCAAACGAGAATGAGATTGCCCCAGCCGATGACCTCGACCGCGCTCGGGAAAATGACGTTCGACGCAGCGGCTGCCACATAACTGAGAAAATCAAGGAAGCCCGTCGCGCCCGAGACCATTCCCGTGTCTCTGAGGCTCGGGCAGTAGCGGCTCCAGAGCATCGTTGCGGCACAGTTCGACGCCATCACGGCGAGGATGAGGAGAATGATATTCGGGTAGGGCGATCTGACGAAATAAACGAGGAGAAAGAAGATGGTCGAGAGGGCGAACATCAGAAGGACCGTGTGATCCATATTACGATGAAGCCGCTCGTAGACAAAGATCGCGACGAAGGTCGCAAAGGAGATGAAGAAGGTTGCGATGGAAAAGAGCGTAGCGGAACGATTGTCGCTGAAGCCGTGGTATTCCTTGATGTAAATGGGGAGCCAGAAGACGACCGAGGTGCGGACGACGCCCGTCAGGATCGCAATCAGGGAGAACTTGACGATGCGGTGGCGTATGAGGATGCGAACTCCCTCAAGCCCTTTTCGCTCTGCCTTCGGTCTATCGTACTGTCCGTAGCGAACGATCCCCTTTTTTTCGTAGAGGAGGAAGAAGGAGAAAGAGAAAATCGCCATTACGATCAGAGCGCCGCTGCTGACGAAGAATGCCGTCTGCCAGACGAACAGCGTTGCGATCACGCCCGCCATCGGAGAGCCGAAGAAGGAGGCGAAGGTATATCCGAGGCTACACCGTGTCGCGTGGTTCGGTTCGGTATTTTCTGCGACTACCTTCGTCATCGGACCGTAGATCATTGCGAGGAAAAAGCCTGTCAGACCGTAAAGGAAGGGTGCGATGCCGTGTAGGTGAATGATGAATGGGAACAGTCCGTTCGTGATGCTCGCGAGAAGAAGCCCGAGGCTGATCATATACCGCGCCTTGATCTTGTCTCCGATCACGCCGTTGACGAGCTGACCGACAGCGTAGAAAATCAGATAGAAGGACGAGATCGTTCCGATATACGTTTCAGAGTAGCCTGCCGACTCGAGGTGTGTTGATACGGCGCCGAGCAGATTGCGGGCGATATAGACCGCGAGATAGGAGATAGAGCAGAGAGAGCCGATATAGAGCGCGTTCCTTGCATTTCTTGAAAGCTTCATTTTTGCGACAATCCTTTCGACGGTGGGTTGACAGCACCATTATAGCATAGCGGGAGGGGGATTGCAAGGCTTTTCGACGAAAATCTTCTGAAAAACAGCATTCCCGCCGTGGGGGTACCACACGGCGGGAATGCGGGTATCAGACGGTAAGCGTAACGTTTCGCTTGCCCTCGGATTTGAGGGAAAGCGTAGACAGAACCGTACCGTTTTCGGTTTCGATCTCAACGTCGTAGTCGCCGTAGAAGCCACGGAAGGTAAGCGCGCCGTTTTCATTGGTCACGCGCTCTGCCTCGGTGTGCCATTCCTTCTTGATGAGGTCACGAATGACCTTGAGTGCGGGCTTTTCGGACATATCGAAGCGGAGGAGACCGCCGTGGTAGACGTTTTCTCCGAGCTCCATATTGCCCTGAGACGCGCGGATTGCTTCAAGGTCGTCCGACCAAACGTGTGCGTAGCCGTCGACGAGGTTCCAGTAGATGATCTGCTCGACTGCGGGATGCGAGAACCAGATCGGATAGAGGTAGCTGAGGAGCTCTGCCTGGATCGCCTCGTCCTCCTCGTCGTTCGAGTAAGCGGGGATCGTGACCTCGGTGATCTGAAGTGCATTCGTAAGATTTGTATACAGATCCATCTGACGGTAGAGACGCTCGGGATTGTAGTCGGTATGACGGATCTTTGCGATCTCGTTCTCGCGCTTATGGAATACGTGGAACTGCAGACCGATCGCGTCGATGCGCGCACCCTTCAGCATTGCCGACTCGATGTAGGAATAGTATTTGTCGCTCGAACGGCACTTGTCGCGCCACGCGGCGGTCGTGCCCTCGTTGATGACGAGCTCATTCTGGGGGAAGTACTTTTCTGCGAGCTTGAAGCACCACGCGACGTAGTCGGGATCCTCGTAAAACTCGGTTCTGCCCGCAACGTGTGCCATTTCGTTCGTGACCTCGATCGTGGGGATCCTATCGGCGTAGCGCTCGGAGATCTCCTTGTAGCGGCGAATGAGCTCCTTCTTCGTCGTGAAGGAGTCGGCACCGTGGAGCCATTTCGGGAAGAACATATCATATGCAAGCCCGTGCTCACGGGGCTCGATGCCGTTTTCCTCGCAGAACTCCATACAGAGATCGATCGCGGGACGGCGGTATATCTTCTTACTGTCCCTGTCGTAGCGCTGCTTGCCCTTTTCGGGCTCGGTCGCGTCCCAATAGAAGGGAAGCGTCGCCATATTGAAGGTATCCTTGAAGATCTCCTTATAGCGCGCGTTCTTTTCGGGCGTCTCAAGCTCGTCGAGCATAAAGATGTTTGCGCCAAAGCGGAATTCGTGATTTTTCTGCGTGACTTTTACGCGCGCCCCGGGAATCGGGTTACCGTCCTTATCGTTGACGGTGACCGTTATACTCCCCTTGCGGTTTGCTTCGATGCCTGCGTTGATGCGGGCACGGAGCTCTTCTTTATTTGCCTCGAAATATTCGAGGACCTGCCATCTTTCACTTGTGCGTTCCATAGATTTTATCCTTTCAAAAATGACTTGTTGTGTTTTCAGAGAGAGAGCGTGATCGCATTCTTCGACTTCGACGAGAGGGCAACGGTTTTGTGCACCGTGCCGCTTTCGGTCGTGATCTCGACGTCGTAGTCTCCGTAGAAGCCACGGAAGGTGCAGGAGCCATTCTCGCTTGTCACGCGCTCTGCTTCGGTGTGCCATTCCTTCTTGATGAGATCGCGAATGACACGGTATGCGGGCTTTTCGGACATATCGAAGCGGAGGAGACCGCCGTGGTAGTAATTTTCGCCGAGGGTCATATTACCCTGCGACTCGCGGATCTTGATCGGGTCGGGGCTTGAGACGTGTGCATAACCGTCGACGACAGTCAAGCAGATGATATTCTCCACATTCGGGTGCGAGAACCAGATCGGGTAGAGGTAGCTGAGGAGCTCTGCCTGGATCGCCTCGTCCTCCTCGTCCTTCGAATATGCGGGGATCGTGACCTCGGTTACCTGCAGCGGCTTTCCGAAGTTCGAGTAGAGATCCATATGGCGATAAAGCGACTCGGGGTTGTAGCCGTTGCGCGTGCTCGCGTGATCGACCTCCTTTTTGTGGAACATATGGAACTGCATACCAATGGCGTCGATACGCGCGCCCTTCTTTATAGCTGCTTCAATGTAGGAGTAATATTTGTCGCTTGCACGGCATTTATCTGCCCATGCGCGTGCCGTATGCTCGTTGATGACAAGCTCGTTTCCGGGGAAATACGCTTCGGCAAGCTTGAAGCACCACTCGATGAATTCGGGATCGTCGTAGAATTCGGTTCTGCCGGATGACCATTCCATCTCGTTTGTGACCTCGATCGTGGGGATCCTATCGGCGTAGCACTCGGAGATCTCCTTGTAGCGCTGTTCAAGTGCCTTTTTGGTTTCAGCGGTGCTCGCACCGTAGAGCCATTTCGGGAAAAAGTGATCGTATGCAAGGGCATGCTCACGGGGCTCGATGCCGTTCTCCTCGCAGAACTCCATACAGAGATCGATCGCGGGACGGCGGTAGAACTTGATGCTGTCCTTGTCGTAGCGCGTCTTTCCTCTTT
>JAZSIN010000095.1:0-3817 GCA_045533845.1 Eubacteriales bacterium
GCTTGGCCTCCGACTTAGCCGCGATGAGGAGGGAGAGATAAGATGAGGAAGACCTTCCTGAGCTATGAAAAGCCCCTGCTCACCGTAATGGTGCAGGCAGATAACCCCGATCGGGTCGAGGAATTCTCCTATGAATTTCCAAAACAAAACCGCGCTCGTTACGGGCGCGGCAGTAGGCATTGGACGGGCAACGGCGCTCCTTCTTGCTGAGAATGGCGCAAGACTCGTGCTTGTAGACATCAACGGCGAAAAGCTCGAAGGGGTGAAGCGGGAGCTTTCCGTATATACGGACGACGTATTGACCTTCGTGTGCGATGTCAGCGACGAGGCTGCTGTTTATGAGGTGGTAAGAGAGGCGGAGCGCACGTTTGAACGGATCGATATTCTCGTGAACAACGCCGCACTCTGGAGGGATCGCTCTGCGTTTGCGGATGCCCCCGCCGCGCTGTGGAAAAAATACATCGATGTCAATGTGATGGGTGTGGTTTATTTCACGCAGGCCGTTCTTCCGAAAATGCTTGAAAACAAGTACGGCAGGATCATCAACGTTGCCTCGGTTGCTGGCGTATACGGAAACGCAAAAATGGCACATTATTCGGCGACGAAGGGCGCGGTCATCGCGCTTACGCAGGCACTTGCCAAGGAGGTCGCGGATCAGGGCGTGCTGGTCAACAGCGTCTCTCCGGGAAGCGTCAGCCCCGCCGAGTGCCTCAATATCGATCACACGCAGGAAAGCCCGCTCCCCTATATGGGAAGAACGGGCTCGGACAGAGAAAATGCAAATTTGATCTGCTTCCTTGCAAGTGACGAAGCAAGCTACATTGCGGGACAGAATATTCAGATCGACGGCTGCAGGAAAAAGATATGAATGAATTTTATAAGGAAACAGACGGCATCTACCGTCTGTGCGTTCCGTTTGAAGAGATCTATACCTCGGTCTTTCTCGTGAAGACCGACGCGGGTGCGTTTCTTGTGGACACGGCAACGACCGCAGAGGACGTTGACGGGTGCATCGTTCCCGCACTTCGAAAAATGGGTTATGCGCTTTCTGATATCAGAACGCTCGTTCTGACACATAAGCACAGAGATCACGCGGGCGGTGCGAAGCGCATCGCAGAGCTTGCCCCCGAGGTCAGCTTCGTGTCAGGACTCTGCACGCTCGCCGAGGGCGTTTCGATCTACCCGCTCAGAGGGCATACGGTGGACTCGATCGGCGTTCTCGATGAGCGGTCACACACCTTGATTTCGGGCGACGGGCTTCAGGGTGCGGGCATTTACAAATACCGCACGTCGCTGAAGTCTCCCCACCTGTATCTCGAGACGCTTCACTTGATCGAAGGAGACGAGCGGATCGAAAACATCCTCTTCTCCCACGCCTACGAGCCGTGGAACTCCGATCGACTTTTCGGACGAAAAAGCGTACTCGACTGTCTTAATAAATGCAAAAATTACGTAAGGAGCTAAAAAAATGAAAGCAATTCTTGTAAATGAAGACCGGTCCCTTCGTTGGGACAACGTTCCCGATCCCGTGATCAAGGCGGATGAGGTACTCGTGAAGATTGAGGCGGCGGCGCTCAACCGTGCCGACCTCATGCAGAGAGAGGGCGACTACCCGCCTCCCGCAGGCTGTCCCGAATGGATGGGGCTCGAGGTCGCGGGTGAGATCGTTGAGATCGGTGACGAGGCAAAGGAAAAGTCGTCCTGGAAGCTCGGCGATAAGGTCTGCGCACTCCTCGGAGGCGGCGGCTACGCGCAGTACGTATCGGTGAAGTACGATATGCTGATGCCCGTGCCGAAGAACTGCTCTATGATCGAGGCGGCGGCGATCCCTGAGGCATTCGCAACGGCGTACCTCAACCTCTTCATCGAGGGTAAGATCAAGGAAGGGAACACGCTCCTGATGAACGCAGGCGCGTCGGGACTCGCAAGCGTTATCATTCCGATGGCTAAGGCGTTCGGCGCGCGTGTTATCACGACCGTTCTGACCGACGAGATCAAGGACAACATCAAGCACCTGAACGCCGACCGCGTCGTCGTCACGACGAAGGAGGACATCTCGCTCGTTCTGAAGGAGGAGCTTGAAAACGGTCACAGCGTTGACGTTGCGATCGACTGTCTCGGCGGAGAGATCATGGGGAAGTGCATCCACTACCTCACCCACGGCGCACGTTGGATCATGATTGCGGCACTCGCAGGTCAGAAGACCGAGATCGACCTTAAGAACATCTACGTCAGAAACGTCAGGATCATCGGAAGCACCCTGCGCTCGCGTACGCCCTCGGTCAAGGCGGAGATCCTCGCGGGCATCGTCCGTGACGTTTATCCGAAGATCGAAGCGGGACTTGTCAAGCCGACGATCCACGCCGTTCTTCCGATCGAAAAGGCAGAGGAAGCGCACGACATTCTCTACCGGGGCAAGAACGTTGGAAAGGTCGTTCTTACCGTATCGTAACGTAACGAAAACAAAAAAGAGGCTGTCTCACCTTAGTGAGACAGCCTCTTTTTACTGCTTTGAGTATCCCGTCAGGGCTTTACGATAACGGTCGAGATCGAGTCTGCGGGAAGCTCGATATAGTAGAGCGTTCCGTTGATCTCGAGCTGTGTTTGGAAGCCGTTTTTGTTTGGGTTGTTCAGAATGGCTACGTACGATTCGTCGGGGTTTTCGATCAGAATCCCAACAATGTCCTTGTTCGCCTTCGGGAACTCGAACATACGGAGATCGAAATTCTCGCTGACCGAGATATAGCGAAGCTTCGACTCGGGCGTAACGTAGGGCGCGATATGGGAATATGCCGTGTACTGTCCGCTGTAGCGGAGCTCCATTGTACGGTTGTCAAGGGTGACGAGACCGCCGCAGATTCCGACGAACGGTCCGATGTTCGGTCCGCCGAGCTCGTTCAGCATTAGGTTCCAACCGGTGAACGAGCGGTATCCCGTCTTTATCGCCTTCGCGATCATAATGCCCCATTTGCAATGGTCGGTCTCGTAGTTTTCGCTTATGCGCGGACCACCCTCGGTAAAGTGAAGCTCGATCCCGGGGAATGCCTTCGTGACGGCGGTGGTCTGCTCGATCGTTCCCGCGTAGTAGTGGAACGCTGCTCCGTCGCACGCCTCCTTCAGTCCTTCACAGTGTTCGAGTGACCAAAGAACGCGGTTGACGTCGGAAAAGGTGTGGTCATACATCCAGATCTTGACGTCCATCCCCTCGCGGTCGAATTTCTCGCGCAGGAGCGTAATAAAGCGCGCCTCAAATTCGGGGTGCCAGATACAGGCGGGCATCCGACTGTTTTGCTGGGTGTTCGTTTCGTTCTGCGGCGTGATGGCAGAGATGTGAATACCATACTCGGCGTACGCCTTGATGAATTTCACGATGTATTCGCCGTAGCAGTCGAGATATTGCTCGCGCATATATCCGCCGCACATGCTGTTGCCCGTCTTCATCCAATAGGGCGGGCTCCACGGCGATGCAAACAGATAAAGATCGGGATTGATCGCGAGGATCTCCTTGATCATCGGGATCACGTACCGTTCGTCTCTCTTTACCGAAAAGTGCTTTAGCTCGACGTCGGAGTCAACGTCGTCGTAGGAATAGAGCTCGGGAGAGTAGTCGGAGGAGCCGACACAGATCCGCGCGATCGACAGTCCGAGTCCCTCCTTCGAGTAAAGGTGCTCGAGAAGTTTTCTTCGTTTATCGCTGTCCATCAGGCTGAGCTCATAGCAGGAGGAGGGCGTGATGGCAACGCCAAAGCCGTAAAAGCCGCTCACAGATTCAGGGGATACCTGCAGCCGTTCTACTCCGGGCATTGGACGCGAGGGG
>JAZSIN010000277.1:0-1523 GCA_045533845.1 Eubacteriales bacterium
AAGTTACGGATGAACCAGCAGGTGCTGAAATGTCTGGATTTGGCGTACTCCTCGATACTGATTTTAGCAGAATAGTGTTCATTAAAATAATGGGTAGCGCGTTCGATTTCGTTTCGGATGTCGCTGCCTGTTTTTTGTCCCTCTTTCACCGACCGGTTCATGAGAAGGAAGATGTGGTGTAAATACAAGGACAGAAGTTCTTCGTAGTTCGGCCTGCAAAGCTGGAGTTCTCTGATGATTTGGAGGAACAACTGTGGAAAATCAGGGGAAACTCGCCCGCTTCAACAAAGAAGGACAGCCCCGAGAGAACCACCTTTTTGTCATAGGCGAGGGTGATATTCTTACATACGATCTGTGTCATAACTTGTTCCGTTCCGCGATGTCACGAAGCCCCGAGGGCGACGCAAAGCACCGACAGATTCTCTTCCATAATTGATAAATAGGTAACACCGCTCTCGATCTCCTCTTTGGTCACCGACTGACAGGAGTGGAGAACGAGGACCTCAGCGTCCGTTCTGCCCGATTCTCTGATCACCGTCTCTGCGAGATCCTGCTTCCCCGTTTCGGTCACGAGAATTGCCGGAAGTCCCGCATTCTTCAGAGTCTCAACAAGCGAAACGACGGTCGCAAAGCTCGCGTCGCATTCCGCCGAGCATCCCGGGAATGCCGCCTTGTACCGAATCCCGTAATCTCTTGCGAGATAGAGGAACGGGAAGCGATCGGCAACGAGCAGGGTGTCAAGCGTCCGATCCGAAAGCGCCTCCGCGTACTGCGCGTCGAGCGCCGTAAGTACCGCCGTATAGCCTTCGGCGTTCAGCCGGAACTCCGCCACCGCATCGGCATCGTTTGCAAACACCTCCGAGAGCACGCGAAGAATTTCCGCGACCGCCTCACGGGCGTTCCGAAGCGAGAGCCAAAAGTGCTCGTCGTAATCGCCGTGATCGTGCCCCGCGTGACTGTGACCGTCCCCGTGCGCGTGGTCACCCGCGCACACCGTGACGGCGTCAAGGAGATGCACCACTGCGGTGTCGGGCGCGACAAGCTCCCGCGTCCACGCGTCGGACACGCCACCCACCGTAAATAGAACAGCGGCATCAGACACCGCCTTCATATCCGCGACCGAGGGCTGAAAATTGTGTGGATCGTTCCCGTCGTCCGCGAGAAGCCTGACAGGATAGTCCGACACTCGATCCCCGACGACAGACAGGACGAAATCGTAGATCGGATAAACCGTGCAAACGATCTCGCGCTGCGTTCCATTCTCTTCCCCAACCTCACACGCCGATAGAAGCGGAAGAACGAGGAACAGCGAAAACAGCAGTGCCGACGCCCGCAAAATAAGTGTCGTCCGCTTCATCCCTTCGCCTCCCCCTTGCCGCCGCGACAGCCGCCGCAAAGTCCCGGAACGAGCGTGCGCGCGGGATCGACCTGAAAGCCGCTCCTCGCGAGTACCTCGAGGAGCATTTTTTCGCTCGTCGAGTCATCCATATGGATGATCCTTCCGCAAGACTCACACTGAAGAT
>JAZSIN010000155.1:0-1793 GCA_045533845.1 Eubacteriales bacterium
GGTACATCGGCACAGCGAAGTATTACCTCGAGCTTGGTATGCCCCTCACCTTCGAGGAGATCACCGAGCGTATGGGACGCTATATGTACGAGCAGTACGCGAACAATATAAAGGCAAAGGACACCGTCCGCGAGACACTTCTCGCCCTCCGCGCGCGCGGCGACAGCATCAACGTGCTGACCGCAAGCCCGCATCTGACCCTCGATCCCTGCCTTAAGCGCCTCGGACTTTTCGATCTTTTCGACAACGTCTGGTCCTGCAACGATTTCGATATGACGAAAGCCGACCCGCAGATCTACGTCGAAGCCGCAAAGCGACTCGGCAAGAGCGTCGAAGAAGTCACCTTCCTCGACGATAACCTCGGCGCCTGCCGCACCGCAAAGACCGCCGGTATGAAGGTCTACGGCGTATATGACGATTCCTCGAAGGAATACACCAAAGAAATGAGCAGCGAATTTGACGGGTATATCGTTAAATTCAGCGAACTGCTTTAATAGCGGAAAGTTTTTGAGGTTGCTTAAAGGGAAGGGCAAGACTGTCTAAACAGTCAGCGATCCCGCAGTATGGGAGATGATGTACTTCGGCTACGCTTGCGAGGATGAAAAATACAGGGAGAAAACAAATGAAACTGAATTTTGATTTTGACAAAATAATTGGCAAGGTCAAACCGATGCACGCTGTCGGTCAGCCCCCGGTTGAGGTAGGTGACAACGGCGTTGAGGACGATATGTTCCATTATCTGACCGAGGCAAATATTCCTTATTCGCGTCTGCACGATACATACGGATCTTATGCAAATAACGTTTTCGTGGATATCCCAAATCTCTTCCGTGATTTTGACGCGGACGAGAACGATCCCGAGTCCTATGATTTTGCTTTCACAGATGAGCTCCTTTCCAAAATGATCGCTGCAAAGGTCGAACCTTATTTCCGCCTCGGCGTAACGATCGAAAACGCGCATATGGTCAAAGCATACCGCATTTTCCCACCCAAGGATCCGGCAAAGTGGGCGCGCATTTGCGAACACGTCATCCGCCATTACAACGAAGGCTGGGCGAACGGTTTTCATTTTGGCATCAAGTATTGGGAAATTTGGAACGAGCCCGACAATGAGGAATCGATCGAGCTTAACAATATGTTCAAGGGCACGGCGGAGGAGTATTATGAGCTATACGCCGTAACCTCAAAGCATCTGCGCGAGTGCTTCGGTGACAGCATCAAGATCGGCGGATACGCAAGCACAGGTCTGTACGTCGGCTATATGGAGCAGGAGGAAAAGTACCGTCAGCCGCACGAGATCACCCATTGGGAGGCTCGCGCGATCTACCATACCAAGTACTTTCTCGGCTTTCTCGAACGCGTAAAACGTGATGGATTGCCGCTTGATTTCTTCTCGCATCACAGCTATATGGACGTCCGCCGCACGACGGATATTCAACATTACACCGAAAGAATTCTCGCCGAGGCGGGCTTCCACGATATAGAGATCCACCTTAACGAATGGAACACCGACCGCACCCGCGAAACTCGTGGAACGACAAAGGCATCCGCCGATGTTGCGGCGATGATGATGGCAATGCACGCGACCAAGATGTCGATGATGTGCTACTACGACGCGCGTGTCGATATCAGCGTTTATGGCGGTCTGTTTAATCCGATGACCTACGAGCCATACTGCACCTATTATTCCTTCAAGGCGTTCGGTAAGCTTTACGCGATGGAGGATCAGATTGAGGTCACGGGCGACTTCGATGACGGCCTCTACGCAATGGCGGCAACGAACGGCAAAGAGC
>JAZSIN010000297.1:0-5455 GCA_045533845.1 Eubacteriales bacterium
ACATGGCTACGATCCGACTTCTTCCCGTATGTCAAGGTGACGTTAAGCGCGATTTCCCCGCGCGTCACCCTCTGCGAGATAAATACGGGACACGAAGGTCCTTTCTTCCCCGGGAAGAAGGTAGCCAAAGCCCGCCTCGTCGCGCGGAACAGGCGAATTCGGGCTATTCGCAAGGCTCGTCTGCGGCTCCATGCAAATAAACTCGTCCGCATCCGCATTGTAGATCAGGCGGAAGGGCATCTTTTCATCGTTTTCATATACGAGCGACAGATCCTGTCCCTTGTCGTACAGCACCATACGATAGGGCTCTGCCGCGCGGTAGTGCTTGCTCGTTTTGTATCCGATCGGCGTGAATTCACCCGCGAGAAGCGCCCTACCCACCTCGTCAAACGGCGGCTTATTTCCCGTCGGAAGATAATTCTTCATATTGCGCTCGTACTCCACCGAGAGATCCGCAAAGGCACGAATATCCTCCGCACGGCTCTTTTCCGTAAAGAGCGAACGGAAGGTCGTGTGGAAACCGAAAAGAAGCGGCATGTTCGTCTCCGAGCGGTTTTGGAAGGATACGGTCTGGTAAAAGCCGTCCTCCTTCAGCTCGTACGTCAGGGTCACGTCAAACGCGTGCGGAAACAGCCCGTACGGCTTGTCCTCGGTCGCGCTGTACCGTGCGGTCACGCTCGACTCCGTGTGATCGATGCACGTAAACGGCTTGTCGTGCAGCATTCCGTGCAGATGGCTGCCCGTGTCGGGCTCGCTTACGGGAAATACGTATTCCCTTCCCTCAAAGGTGAAGCGCGCCCCCGAAACGCGGTTTACGGGAAACAGGATCGGCATACCGTACAGAAACGGATTGTCGAGCCCCTTCTCGTAGTCAGGCTCGCGCAAAACCGTCGCACCGTAACGCTTGTTCCGAATGCTGATGCAGTTCGCGCCGCGGGAAAGATTTATGGATGCGGTGTAGTCCCCGCGCCGAAGCGAGATGATCTCCATAGATACCTCCAAAAATTCGTTTCCTTCATTATACACGCTTCTGTGGTAAAAAGCAAGTCCCCGCGTAGAATTTTTTCAGCCTCTCCGCCCGTTCTCCGCATTTTTTATCCGACAAGGATTGACATTTTTTGCTGAAGGTTGTATAATGATCCTATCTTAAATACGAAAAGCGGAGGAACCCGTATGAATTTTCTCGAAGAACGCATTCTGCGCGACGGGATCGTAAAGGAAGGAAACGTGCTGAAGGTCGATAGCTTTCTGAATCATCAGATGGACGTCACTCTGCTCGACCAGATGGGCGAGGAGTTTTACAGACGCTTCTCGGACCGCAAGATCACGAAGGTCCTTACCATCGAGGCGTCGGGCATCGCGATCGCCTGCTCAGTCGCACGTTGCTTCAATGTGCCCGTGCTGTTTGCAAAGAAATCGAAGAGCGTCAACCTCGACGGCGATATGTATACCGCAGAGGTCGAATCCTTCACGCATAAATGTAAGAATCAGGTCATCGTGTCGAAGAAATTCCTTCTCCCCGACGATCACGTCCTCATCATCGACGACTTTCTCGCAAACGGCTGTGCGCTTCAGGGACTGATCTCAATCACCGAAAGCGCGGGCGCGACCGTCGAGGGCATCGGCATCGCGGTCGAAAAGGGCTTCCAGATCGGCGGCAGAGTCATCCGTAACCTCGGTTACCGTCTCGAGTCGCTCGCGATCGTCGAGTCGATGGATGCGGCAAACGGAACGGTCGCCTTCCGCCCGCAAGCGTGACCGCCGTGTTAGACGTAAACAAAGCACAGAGCACGATCCGGATCAAGCACTGTCCTTCCCTTCCCGACGAGGCACGTGAGATCCGCATCGAGGTCTTCGTAAAGGAACAGGGCTTCATCGAGGAATTCGACGCGATCGACAGCGCATCCATCCACTTCGTCGCGTTTGACGGCGAGACCGCTGTCGGCACCTGTCGCGTCTTCAAAACCGAAGGTGCAGCGTCTTATACCCTCGGCAGACTCGCAGTCCGTAAAAGCCACCGAGGACAGGGCATCGGGAAAGAGCTGCTCGTTGCCGCTGAAAACTATGCACGTGAAATGAAAAGCCCCACGCTCATCCTCCATGCCCAGTGCGCGGCACAGCGCTTCTACGAAAAATGCGGCTTTGCGGCGTACGGCTCGATCGACTACGAGCAGGACTGCCCACATTCGTGGATGAAAAAGGCTCTCAAAGCACACACCCCGTAAAAATCAAGCCCACGGAGGAACGCCGACGTATACGGCGTCCGTCGTTTGGGCTTTGTATAGGTAGAAGCCGGAACGGGCTGTCTCATAGAGACAGCCCGTTTTAAAATAGCGACCGAGAACCCACTGTTTTTCGAAAACTCGGACATTTTGGGCACGGCTATTGATCGTTCTTCCCCGGATAAAAGGGCAGTCTCGAGAACCTTATCGCACGGCGAATAAGCACCCCAATCTACACCGACCATCGACTCAAGCAAGACAGAAAGAACGGAAGTGTCCAGAAAATATTTTCCGAAAAGCAAAAAATATTTTTAAAAACCCCTTGACTTTGCAAAGAATGTGTGCTATAATACTGTACTGTTCGGGGAAACCCCGACAAAAATGGATCTGGGTGTGGCGCAGCTGGTAGCGCGCTACCTTGGGGTGGTAGAGGCCGCAAGTTCAAGTCTTGTCACTCAGACCAAAATCGGAGGTTCAACCGAACCTCCGATTTTCTTTTATTTTCTCGCTAAATCTCTTGAAATCTCGCATTTTCGCAATAAACATAACGGGCTTGTTCTCCCTTGCTTTGAGGGTTGAACAAGCCCATTTTTCGCCTTTGACCACATGTTTGACCACTTGCGGAGATTTTTGCCTTTATAATAGCAGAATTTGGATTGAAAAGTTCACTTTTTTATGATATAATTATTATGATTAGAATCCACGCAAAAGAGGTGAAAAATATGACTGCATCAACAATGGAACAAATAGAACGTCATTTAAAAACTCACTCAAAACGTTCTGTTGAAGACTGCTCTGCCGTCGATACAATTAAATACGTTTTCAAATCGAATGGAAAAATCAATGCCGATTTTTCTTCCAATGATAAATGGCCGAATGTCGACGGAAGATTCGAACTCGTACCCGATCCTGATGTTTGCAGACAGCCTACTCAAAACTTCTTTGTGCAAATCAAAGGAACTACGGTTTATCGAGAAAATGAGAACGGAGAAATCAAGTATCAACTTCAGAGCCTTGCCTTCCCTGCATATATCGTAAAAGAAGTAACCCTTGATCCGGGACTTATTATTCTTGTATTAGATCCTTGCGAAAGACATAACGAAAGAATCTTTTGGAAATATGTATCTCCGGAATTTCTTGCTTCTATAGATTTCGCCAAGAATTCCTCCACAATAACTTTCACTAAGGACGATGAGATTCTTAACACCGACGACTCCATTAACGAATTCGCAAAGAGGCTAACCGATATTTCTGAGAAGCACTCTTTCTTAAAACAGCTTGAAACAAGGCAGTATACTGTTGAGGATGTTTTGAAAGTAACGCTTGCCCATAGCAAAAACATTTGCGAAGCCATCACGACAGGCAATGTTCTTAATCAAACCAGAGATAATATCTCCCGCAAGATTTTAGGTGAATTGAGCCGCTTATGCGAAAGTGTGTTAATTCTCAACGGTTTGCAGTACTATTCCCCGATGAGCTTAAGAACAGCCTACGATTGTTCGTTGTTGTCTATCAAAACCAAGTTTCTCGCAACTTTTATTCAAGGTTTGCGATACATTGGGTTGCGCGTTCCAGAGGATGGACAAAACGAACGCCTTATGCTTAAGTACTACGATTTTCTTTGGAAAATCCGTCAATTCATGCACGAAAGATATGGCGTGGCCGTTTTAGAAAATTTGGAAGAGTTCCCTCGTCCAAAGAATGATGAAGATGAACACTATCATCTTTTCAGCTTTTCGCTTGTTTCCGTCTGACTTCAATCCAGTACTCACCCACTTGATTTTATGCTTTCCATCTTCCGTTTTATAGGAAAGCACTACGTATAATACGACTTTCGTTATATATATTACCGTCTATTTTTTTTAAGTTTTATATGTAACCATATTGAAAATGTGATTCCCGGTTCATTTTTTGCCGTTTTTGTCCGATTTATTTATTTTATAATAGCCTTTTCTCTCGTTACTATTACCCACCTCATGTGGTATAAGAATACAGAAAGAACACTTCCATGCAATTACTTGATACTTGAAATAATATGGTTGTTGACTTGCTTTTCGATATTTGCAATAGGAATTGAATATTTAAAAAATTCTCTTTTAACATTTCTTTTACCTGTTCTTGGTATTACCCCTATATTGATTTGCCATAAAAAACACAATAGTTAAAATATGAAGTATCCTTGCCCGTCATTAAAAAGTAAAACTTCTCCGCATTTGTATGTAATGTGCCCCCTGTCAAGTAGACAGACTAAAAAACAAAAAGAATTTACAAATTAAATATATTCTTTCATCTCCCCCTGCTGCGCAGCAGGGGGAGATTTTTCGTAGGAACGCCCTGACAGAAACGACCTTCACTGACGGTGATTTTGGTACGATCTATCGCTCCTTCAAGTTCAATGCCGACGATGATTGCATGGCAGGTGATGATGCGGGTAACAACCTCGTTGAGGAAACAGACGCTCGCGGTCACAAGACCACATACACGGTTGACGGCGATACCTCACGTAACGAGGAAGTAACCGACAGACTTGGTAACAAGACTGCCTACGAGTATGACGACTCCGGCAGAACCACTAAGGTCACCAGCAAAATCTATGAAGTCGAAACAGAAGAAAATAAGAATCCTACTGTTTCCTACGCTTACGACACCTTTGACAACATGACTGAAATCGTTCGCGGCGACGGTATGAAGTATGCTCTTGCATACAATGAGTTCCACAACCTTGAATCCATCGGAATCGAGGGTAAGGATGAAGCTCTCATCAAGTATGCTTACAAGAACGGCAACGGACGTCTCAAGCAGATGACCTATGCTAACGGTCATACGATGAAGGCTGTTTACAACTCCATCGGTCAGATGGTCGCTGAAAAGTGGTTTGAGACCGAGGCAAAGGCTGCTGATTCGACTGAAACTCCCATCGCTCACTATAAATATGTCTACGATGGCGACGGAAACATCGTCCGTTCTATTGACATTTCGGGCAAAAAGGAGTATAATTATGAGTACGAGGAAGGCAGAATTGTCCGTGCTACCGAGGCAGATATCGAGCTCTCAGGCGAGATCGTAACCTCTAAGGTTATTGTCAATACCGTAAAGTATTATTACGATACCGAGGGTAAGATGACCAAGAAGGTGATCACTCCCGCAAGCGGCTCCGCACAGACCATCTACTACGAGACAAACGACGATAACACCGTTGTGAAGTTCTCCTCGGGTGGCAGAACGGTAACCAG
>JAZSIN010000171.1:0-1965 GCA_045533845.1 Eubacteriales bacterium
CGTACAGCCCGAGGTGACGACCGACGAGGACTACACCGAGACCGAGGCTGAGACCAAGCTCAACGAATGGGGCATCGGCGTCCTTGCATATCCCGAAGCGCTCGATTATCAGATCGACATCGTTTATATTTCGGGCTACGAGAATTATATCCGTTACATCAATAACGAATGGCTTGCCGTGCTCGACGACAACATTTCCGAAAAGTCGCACGTTCTGACCGATAAGATCTTCTCCGCATTCCTGACCGCGGCACAGACCATTTCGGGCACCTACGCGATCCCGAACAATAACACGGTCGGTGACTACACCTACCTGCTCCTCCACAAGGAGCTCGTAGAGCGCTACTTCTACATTCCGCAAAATATTACGGGACTGACCTCGCAGCTCTGCCAGGACTTCCTGTATGACATTTATAACTCCGAGTCGGAGAATTTCGTTCCGCTTCTCGACAACGAGGCAACGAGAACGCCGCAGAACGTTCAGTTCTGGAACCTCAGCTACACGGAAGACGAGTACGGCGAGATCACGGCACAGTCCTACTCGAACGTTTACTCGGTGCTTGGCTCGAGCTACTCGAAGACGGTTACCCAGAAGAGAGGCACGAACTGTGTATATCAGTGCATGCTCCTCCTCGAGGACGATAGTTACGTATCTCAGCTGAAGACGCTGAAGCAGTACGAATGCGACGGCTACTACGGCGCAGGCAAGGACGAGACGCGTACCTTTGCCGCAGGCGTCGTGGTCGGTGACGCGGCTGATTTGATCCCGCAGTACAGCGAGGATTATCATATGATCGTCGTCGATTACCCGCGTGGAAACGAGCAGGATCTCTTTAAGCACATGTGGGGTGTTACCTCGTACTGTGAGGATCTCAACCGTGCAATGGAGATCGTGACCTACCTCAACTCCAACGCTGATTTCCGCAACCTCATTCAGTACGGCGAAAAGGGTGTAAACTACACGATCGACGGTGAGACGGGTATGCTGAAGCGCCTGAATTACGATTATATGATGGACATCAACAAGACGGGTAACGTCTTCCTCGCATATCCCGAGGAGGGAATGCCCGCTGATGCCTGGGATTACGGCAAGCTCCAGAACAAGGACGCGCTCGTCAACCTTTTGATCGGCTTTTCGATCGCAAACCGTGAGGAGTACGACATCAACAAGGACTCGATGGATTCGGTCATTAAGTGGACGAAGATCACGGAGGAGGATCTGAAGCTGTGCGAAACGGTGGCGGATATCGACCGCTATCTGTCGGGCTTCACGCTTCTGAAGGGAACCGATCTTTCGACGCTCACTCCGATCGAACGAAAGCTTCTCGAGCACAACAATATTACCGACGCGAATATGAATCTGCAGGTCAGAGGTGTTCTCGCTCTGATGAAGGGTGACACTTATCTGCCGCTGATGTACGACGCGACCTACGATCCGAGCGACCCGCATCCGGATGATCCGACGGGAACGCTAAAGAACAAGGACATCTACGGACCCGGCGAGAGCCTCCACAAGCTCTACCGCGAATGGGCGATCGAGATGGAGTTCCTGCTTGAGGGCGACGCTGAATAATTCAGATCCCGACGGATTTCCGTCACGCGTTTTCTCGCGAACCAATGAAAGTAACAAAGCGGTCTGCACAAATCGTGCAGACCGCTTTCTGTAAGACGCCCCGGGTTCTCGCTCCCCATCATAAAAACAAAGCACCCCGAGTGGGGTGCTTCGTTTTTTATGGAGACATGGGGGCTCGACAAATTTAGAATCCTGCGGATTCCAAATTTGCGAGTTTTCTTGCCGGCTGAACGCCGTCATTTCGCGAGCGAAACCGAAAACGTCGCGACCTACGGGTTCTCGCACCCCATCATAAAAACAAAGCACCCCAAGTGGGGTGCTTCGTTTTTATGGAGACATGGGGGCTCGACAAATTTGGAATCCTTCGGATTCCAAACTCGCGAGTTTTCTTG
>JAZSIN010000225.1:0-2815 GCA_045533845.1 Eubacteriales bacterium
TATAGCATACTTTCTATTAAAAATCAACTATCAATTAGCGTACTGAACGAACGGCTACAGCTCCGTTTGCGCGAAGCGCAACATCATTGATGCGAAGCATCACATCATTTGCAACTTGTTGCAACATCATTTGAGGCAAAGCCTCAACCTCGTTCATTTGTGCCGCAAGCGGCAATGATGTTTTCGCTTCGCTCAAAATGATGTTGACCTTCGGTCAAATGATGTTGTGCCTTTCTGCACAAATGAAAAAATCCAACTCTAACGAGTTGGATTTTTTGACTGCGGCACTAGGATTCGAACCTAGGTAATGACGGAGTCAGAGTCCGTTGCCTTACCGCTTGGCGATGCCGCATCGTCAACGGGAGATATTATAGCACAGTTACTCTCACTTGTCAAGAGCTTTTTTAATTTTTTTTGCTTTTTATTTCGACTTTTTTCGAAAGAACGGAAATCATCCCGTTTCATTTATAAAACCGCGTTCCTGCGAATAAAGAGGACGCCGAGGGTGTTCCTGCCGCAATGCGATGAGATCGTGCAGCCTGCGCGCGTGACCTGCACCTCCTTAAAGGGGGCAAGAGACTTCGCCGTCTCGATACACGCTTCTACGATCGTTTCGTCACACCCTGCATGGGTGATAAAAACGCGGGTGAGATCGATGTCCGTTCCGTCGCCGAGCTGCTCTGCGACGTATTTTTTGAGGACGTCCGCGTATCTGCCGCGGTACTTCTTCGAGACACCCATCTTGCCGTTCCGCACGACGATGCAAGGCTTCAGCTGCAGAAGATTCGCGCCGAGCGCGGCAAGCGCCGAGCAGCGACCGCCCTTATAGAGAAATTCGAGGCTGTCGATAACGAAGGAAGCGTCGACGTTTAACGCGAGGCGCTCGCATTCCTTTACGATCTCCTCTGCGGGGATTCCCTCCCTTGCCATATCTGCCGCCTTGCAGACGAGCAGTCCGCCGCCCGTCGAAAGGTTTCTCGTATCGACTACGAAGACGCGATCAAACTCTGATGCCGCAACACGGGCATTCTGATAGGTCGACGACATATCACTGCTGATCGTGAAGCAAATGACCGTGTAGCCCTCTTCGGTCTTTTTACGGAAGAAGTCCTCAAACGCCGTAACGTTGACCGCAGAGGTCTTCGGCAGGACGCCCGTTTCCTCGTACGCCTTGTAGATCATATCGGGGTTCACATCGACTCCATCGGTATACTGCTGCTGTCCGATCGCCACGCCAAGGGGAAGAATTTCAATACCGTAGCGTGTGATGAGCTCGGAATTCAAATCGCTCGTGCTGTCACTTGCGATCAAAATTTTCTCGTCCATAATACACTCCTGTACAAAATCACATCGGTCAGAAACGACCTCTTTTGTGCCGAATTTCGTTACAAAAGAGATTATAGCATTCAATTGTGAACAAAGTGTATATTTTTATGTGTTTTTCTTTAACTTTCCGCCGATTCTTGACTCTATCACCATTTGGTACACCCCCGACCTTCTGCTTTTCACCCAGGATCGCGCGACGCACGTTTCGAATTCGTTCCGTCCCCGTTTTCGGAGTGCAACGAGGAGCTCCGTCCGAAGGGCCTCGCCGTATTCCGCGTCTTTTGTACGCTTCACCGTAACCGTCACACGGTAGACGCGACGCGGTACGGCGAATTTTTTGTCGCGGGGAGACAGCGCCTCGTACTCCGCGCGGATCGACGGAAAGAGAATATTCTCCGAGAAAGCGAAGGAACGCTCCGCAAGTTCGGTGAGAAAGCGGAAAAGCTCGCGCATTTCTTCCCCCTCGAATCCCGTCGGCATCGACACGATCGTACGGAGGAGCTCCTCCTGCCCCGCACAGTAGCGCTTTTCCGCAGAAGTAATTTGGAATTCCATAACCGAACCTCCGAAAAACAGACCGAGCGAAAATCGCTCGGTCTATTTTATGCGTTTCTCTTTTTCGTTATGACTTTACTTCGCTTTGAGCAGCTCCTTTTCGGGAAAGACGTGCTTCTTTCCGCAGAAGCGGCAGCAGGCCTCAAGCTCGCGCGGCTTCCCTTCCGCCTCCTGCTCGCAAAGGAGGTCTCTCACCGTCTTTTCCCCCATCGAGCGGATCGCTGTCAGCATTCGCTCCTTTGAGCAGGTACAACGATATTCGACGTCAAGCTCGTCGAAGATATCGTACGGAATATCGCGCATCGCGATGTCGAGAATCTCCTCCTTCGTCTTCCCTGCGGCGATCAGCTGTGAGAGGCTCGCGAGGGAGGGCGCATTCCGTTCAAGCAGGTCGATGACCGACTCCTCCGCAAAGGGCAGGAGCTGAATGAGCACGCCGCCCGCCGCACGGCAGGTGCAATCGGTCTCGACGAGGACACCGAGGGCACAGACCGTCGGGATCTGCTCGCTCTCCGCGTAGTACGCGGCGATGTCCTCCGCAATCTCGCCCGTACGGAGGCGCACCGTTCCGATATAGGGATCTTCCCCGCCCGTGTCGCGGAGGACACGCAGCTCCCCGCGTCCGACGGCCTGTCCGACGTCGAGCTTTCCATTCGGCTTCAACGGCAGATCGACCGTAGGATCCTGCACGTAGCCGCGCACGTTACCGATATAGTCGGCGGACGCGATCATCTTTCCGAGCGGGCCGTCGCCGTTGACCATCACGGTGATCGCGTCGGTCTTTTCCCCGAGCATACAGCCCATCACCGACACCGCGGTGAGGAGGCGTCCGAGTGCGGCGGTCGCCGTCGGAGCGGTATGATGCACCTTGATCGCTTCGTTTACGATCGCGGTCGAGTCGATCACGTGGACGCGGACCGAGCCGTCGCGGCTC
>JAZSIN010000157.1:0-6427 GCA_045533845.1 Eubacteriales bacterium
CCGCAAATTTCACACTTTGCCATTTTTCTATACCAAACCTTTCTAAATATTTTTTAAGATCGTAGTGCCGATTCGTCCGCTTTTGGGGCAGCACACACACTGAAAACAGACCGAAACGCAAAAAAAGCAACGATCTTTTCCAAAACCTCGCCTATTATACCACAAATCTTTTTGAAATGCAAGGGGTTTTCGAAAAAAAATGTTAACTTTTTTTAAAGTTTTTGCATCTGTTTGAAGAATATCAAAAGAACGCACAAAGAAACACAGGAAAGGGGGAAAATCTTCCTACGGCAGTAGATTTCAAATCTGTTCATCCGAAAGAAATCGCTTTTGTACCGTTCCGATCTGCCGAAAGCCCTTCACCTCGAAGGGAGACTCAAGAAGAAGGAAAACACCGTCGATCCTCTCGTCAATCAGAGACTCAGAGTCCTTCGAAAAATCGACCTCGGTATCCTTCCCACATAACGTTGCAGCGACCTCACGCGGGGTGCGATCTGAGCCTACACCCGCAGAAAGGAAGAGGCGATCCCGATTCTCCGAAATAAAGCGCAGAAGTAACCGTACGCCGCCGAAATCATAGAACCCATTCTTTTCCCTCGGCAACACTGCCATATACACGCGTGTACCACCGCCCGTAAAGCGTTCCGTTCGCTTTTCTATTGTGTTGTCAAAGCAATACACCGCGGCTCCGCTCATATCCGGATCGGAAGGAGAGGGCGGGAGAAAGGCAGGCGTATTGGGAATGGCAAGCTCAGCAAATACACGGTAAGCGCCGAGGAAAACGGAGTAAAGCCCTCCCATCGAGCGAGCCGTTAGCTTCTCGGGATAAACGTAGAGATCGTGCGCCCAAAGCCTTGACGGATCGGCGCCCGCAAGAACAGCCCCGAACACCGCGAGGAGCGCAGTCACGACACCGTCACCAAAGGAGAGTGTCTTGCTTCCCGCAGCTGAAGCGATCATGGAAAGAGAGGGAGCAAGCAAAAGAGATGTTCGCACACGCATTTCTCCCATATCCGTTTTCGCCGCAGGAGGGCGGACATCGTTTTCATACGCCGCTCCGATCGATTCAAAAAGAAGTGGTACGCGAAGCTCGCCCAATCGTCTCAGAAAGGACGCGGAGAGGGAAATCGGCGCTTTTCCCGCCATTCGAATGTGAAGACGGCTTCCGCGAACCGCCCGTGCGATCCTGCACGCGAAAAGTCCGCACGCTTCAGCCTGCGAAAGAAATCCAACAGCAGCCTCGTGCGAAACGGCAACGAGCAAAGCACCGTGTTCAAGGAGCGCGAGATCGTAAAGCTCTCCGTCGTCAAAAACCGACGGAAGTGCCGAGAGCTGAACGTACGCCCCATCGGATAGCAGAGAAAGCGCGACCGCAACGCCGCGGCGATCCACCACACGACACGCATGTACGTTTCTTCTATAAAAATCCTTCTGCGAAAAAAGCGAAAGTGCCGAAAGAAAGGGAGACGAGAGCGCATCTCCGACAGAAAAATCATTCTCATTTTCACGGGCACGCACAAGGATGATCGAGTCGTTTTCCCGCGCCTTTCCGTCCGAAAGCAGAAGAGCACCATCACCCATAGAAAATACTCGAACCGGAGGCAACGCAGGATCGACCGATATACTTTCCATCGGAACAAATCCGCACGCGGCTGCAAGAATCGCATCATAGGGATCTGCTTCTATTCTGGCAAAGGACGGGATCGAAGCCGTCTTTCCGCTCCGCTCCAGAACACGCGAAAGGATCTGTGAAAGCTCTGTCAAAGACGGAGCTGCTTCGACGGGTCTCCCCGCGAGAAGCGTACGCTTCCGAAGAAGATCCTGATGGCTTCGAGCCGCCTCGGCGTTGTCAAGAGAAACTCTTGCAACCGAGGCAAAATCCTTCGAGTGATGGTTTCCGTGAGCGATTGCGTCGAGAAAATACAGCTCTTCGAACGAAGGATCTCTACACTCGATCTTTCGGTACGCATCTTGACAAAGCTGTAATTCGGACACCGTCATAGACATCTGTAATTCTACCTTTAACGAGGAAAGCGCGTCCTTATTCAGTTCACAAAAGTTAGGAACAGCACCACGTTCTTGCTCGATCCGTCGCTTTTCGGCATAGTTACATAAAAATCGGGACATAGTGACTCCTTTCTTCCGTTCTCATTCGTCTTTATGTAAAAGAACACCGGTAGCAGAGGTCTCGTCGCTCGACAGAAGACAGACGGGAACGGGATGCCCCCGCGGTATCGTATCACACTTCACGGTCACTTCAAGGAAGTTATCCGTATGCCCCGTAATGTACCCCTTATATGAGGTTTCAAACAAAACGTATTCCGTACGCCCCGCTTCGACCGCTTCTCTCAAAATGCGAGCACGATTTTCCTTCGCGATCTCGGAAAGGTAGAGAACTCTTTCGTGCTTCACGTCCTCGGGGATCTGATCCTCCATTTCTGCGGCGAGCGTCCCCTTGCGCTTCGAGTAGGGGAATACGTGTGTCATCAAAAACCCCCCGTCGCGGATCAGCGAGACGGTATCAAGGAAGTCCTCCTCGGTCTCTCCGGGGAAGCCAACAATGATATCAGTCGTGAACTGAACTCTGGGGATCGCCTCTCTGAGAAGCGAAAGCGCGTTTAGTGCCTGATCTCGGTTGTATTTTCTTCGCATGCGGCGCAGTACCGCATTACTGCCACTCTGCATCGACAGATGGAATTGCGGTGCAAGAGAGCCGAGCTCCTTGATCTCGGAGACGAACGCGGGCTTTATGAGAGAGGGATCAAGCGAGCCGAGACGAACTCTGCCGATATTCGGGATTCGATCTACCTCCTTCAAAAGGGTGGCGAGCGTTACACCATCGAGATCTCGACCGTAGGAGGCGGTCTCTATCCCCGTAAGAACGACCTCGGGACAACCGCTCTTTGTAAGCGCGGTCACCTCTTTTATCACGTCCGCAAGGGGTTTTGAGCGGATCGAGCCTCGTGCAGACGGAATGATACAATACGTGCATCTGCTTTCGCATCCGTCCTCGATCTTGACATACGCTCGGGTACGGTCAAAGCGGGAGATACACATCGCTTCAAAGGGTGCGCCTTCGATAGAAGTAACCTTATTCAAGGGAAGAGCGGCACTCTCCCGATCTGTGAGAATCGACTGTACGTAAGCGGGGATTTCCGATTTATTTGTATTTCCGACGACTAGATCGACCCCGTCGATCCGCAGGACCTCCTCAGGTGAGACCTGCGCGTAGCAGCCCGTTACCACGATGACCGCATCCGGATTTTTCTTAACGGCACGTCTGACTGCCTGCCGTGCCTTGCGGTCGGATTCTGCTGTGACCGTGCAAGTGTTGATCACGTATACGTCACAGACCTCGGTCGAAGGAAGGATCCTGTATCCGGCGGCGGAAAAGAGCTCAGCGATCGCCTCGGATTCATATTGATTTACCTTGCACCCAAGCGTATAGATCCCGACGGAGCGGGAAGTATGATAGGATACGTTTGAAGAAATCGCCATACGGAAACGCCTTTCGGAAAATTTCGTTGCACAAAAGCAACCGATACCCTTATATTTTATCACGAAAACACGAATTTGTAAACCGCTTTTTCGTCGGTTAAAGTTATTTTTTTGTAAAATCCGTTTTACCGCCGAAAAAGCACTTGAAAAACGAAAGAAAATGAGATATAATAGGGAAGTAACATTTGTTCATCACATGAATCTCGAAAGGAGACGAGCCTGCGTGCGCATTCTGAAGATCGGCAAAAACGACGCCGGACAACGACTTGATAAATTTCTCTCCAAGGCCGTGAAGGGGCTTCCTCTTTCTATGCTTTATAAATCCATACGCCTTAAAAAAATCAAGGTCAACCGCGCCCGCACCGATCAGAAATACATTCTGAAGGAGGGAGACGAGATCCAGCTTTTCATCCGCGAGGAGTTTTTTGACGTCCCCGAAAAGGATGAGAGCGCGATCTATCGGATCGAACCGAAGCTTTCGATCGTTTACGAGGACGAAAACATCCTGCTGTGCGAAAAACGCCCGGGCGTTCTCGTCCACGAGGATACCGCAGGCGGCGAAAATACGCTGATCCTGCACATCAAGGCTTACCTGCTGAAAAAAGGAGAATACGATCCCGCCGGCGAGCAGTCCTTTGCTCCCGCGCTCTGTAATCGGATCGACCGAAACACGGGCGGTATCGTGATCGCCGCTAAAAATGCGGCGGCACTCCGCGAGATGAACGAAAAGATCCGCAACAATGAGATCAATAAGTTCTATCTTGCTGCCGTTCACGGCATCCTCCAGCGAAAGAAGGATACGATGACGGCGTATCTCGTTAAGGATGCCGACGCCAATATGGTAGAGATATTCGATCGCCCGGCGAAGGGACTGAAGGAAATCATCACACGCTACCGCGTTCTGAAGGAGCACGGCGGAAATTCGCTCGTTGAAGTCGAGCTTGTCACAGGCAGAACCCATCAGATCCGCGCGCATTTCTCCCATATCGGTCATCCGCTCCTCGGCGACGGAAAATACGGAATCAATAAGAACGACCGTAAGATCGGGTATAAATATCAGGCGCTGTACGCGTATCGTCTCGTTTTCGACTTCAAGGATAAGTCGGGAGTACTCGGCTACCTCGCGGGAAAAGAGGTTTCGGTCTCACCCGCATATATCTGGTTCTACCGCGATTTCGTCAAGGACCGAGACACGAAGGAGGGAAGCGATGCAGGACGCCGCTGAAATCAAGGATGCCGACGTACGTGGAGATTCTGCACACCGTTTTGACTTTCTTGACCGAAGGCGCTTTCGCTTCCTTTTCCTTCTTTCGGGAGGAATGCTGACCGCGTTCACGCTGATCTTCACCAAGCTTTGGCTTCTCGAATGGCTCTCGCTGATCCCTGTCGGGCTCGTCATTCTTCGATTTTCCGAAAACGCCTCGATGCGACTTCGCACCCTTTACGGGTATGGACTCTTCTTCTTTTGGAGCTTTTACGCGGTAGTCTTTCATTGGTTCGTGTCGATGTACCCTCTTTCCTTCACGGGACTGTCAAGGGGTGCCGCGGTTTTCGTCGTGCTCGCAGGCGTTTTCGGACTTTCGTTCCTGCAAGCGCTCATCAGTGGACTTGCCTTCGTCATATACGGCGTCGCCGCAAGTAACCGTTTTTTAAAGAGATACCGCTTCCTTCGGCCCTTTCTGTTTGCCGCTACATGGACGGTCTTTGAATGGCTTCAGAATTTCGGATGGTGGGGTGTTCCGTGGGGACGGCTTCCGATCGGACAGACCGACGCCCTCGTCACCGTACAGACGGCACAGCTTTTCGGAAGCTATATCGTCACCTTTCTTCTCGTTTCAGTCAACCTGTGCCTTGCCTATTCGATCCTTTACGCGACAGAGAAAAGGATCGCACTCATTACTGCGGGTGCGCTCTTTCTTTCCAATCTTGCAGCCGGTACGGCTCTGCTTTTAACGAGTCGAAACGACGGGGAAGCCCACACCTTCGCCGCGATTCAGGGAAACATTTCGAACAAATGGGATTTTGACACCCTCGACAACACGAAGGAGGTCTATCGGAACTACACGCTCCTCGCGGCGAAGGAGGGCGCCGACGTCATCGTTTGGTCGGAGACCGCACTCCCGTTCGACCTCGAGGATTCTCCGTCGATTCTGAAATACCTGAAGGATCTTGCAAGGGAAGCCGACGCGACCCTTCTCGTCGGAGCTTTTCGCACACAGGGACGACACACATACAACTCACTCTTCGCCATCTCGCCCGACGGAATGTTGAATGACGTCATTTACGATAAGCAACAGCTCGTCCCGTTCGGAGAATTCGTTCCGATGCGGGAGCCGATGATGATCCTGTTTCCGCCCCTTGCGGACGTCGGTATGCTCGACGAGGATCTGTCACGAGGGGACGCGGGGAAGAATATCCCAACCGAGCACGGTGTGATCGGCGGTATGATCTGCTTCGACTCGATCTACGAGCGCGTCGCACTCAGCGCGGTCAGGAACGGCGCGGAGATCCTCTGTCTCTCGAGCAACGACGCGTGGTTTCTCGACTCCGCCGCGATCTATATGCACCATAATCAGGCGCGTCTCCGTGCAATCGAAACGGGTCGCTACGTCGTTCGCTCGGGCAACTCGGGGATCACGTCTATAATCGACCAAACGGGCAGGGTACTCTCCGAAATCGAGCCTCTCACAGAAGGCTTCGTCGTGTCTACGGTCTATCTTCGCACCGAGCGGACCCTTTACTCCTATATCGGGAATCTTTTTGTTTTGGTCCTTACGATCGGTCTCACACTCCCGTGTGCCGTATCCATGTATTTTCACACATATGACGCTATAATCAGCATCAAAAGAAGGAAAAACGGTTGACAAAACGCGTGAAGTGTGTTATACTACCTTTTATCTTATAAAATCTTTATTCGTTGCGGACAAGG
>JAZSIN010000051.1:0-14753 GCA_045533845.1 Eubacteriales bacterium
CGCTCGAATAGGTGTGCTCTGCAACCGATTCACTGTTTGCGGTTCCGCAAAGCGCACATTCGATCCAGTGCTTCTCTCCATCCTTGTCGATCACGGTGTACTGATGTCCGGCGCACAGCGAGTAGCCGCAGTCACAGTTAACGTCGGAATCCCCGCTGTAGACGTGCTCGGCTCTCGAGGATTCGTCGATCGTGCCACAGACCGAGCACTTGTTCCAGTGCTGCGCGTCGTCCTTGTCGACTGCCGAGAAGTCGTGTGTGATCTCTCTTTCGTAAGCGCACGCGGGATCGTTACAGATCGTGTCGCAATTCGTGTCGTATGCATGCGCACCGACCGACAGCACGTCAACGTCGCCGCAGACCGAGCAGCGGAGGAAGTGGTTCGTCTCGTCCTTATCGTTTACCGAATAGTCGTGCGTGATCTCTCTTACGTAGCCGCAGCCGCCGTTACAGTCAACGTCGCACGCGTTCGTGAACGTATGGTCGATCTTTTCGCCGACCGCGCCGCAAGCGCACTCGTTCCAGTGATCGTCATCGTCCCTGTTCGGAACGCTGTAATCGTGTTCGTCTCTCGTTCCCTCTTTCTCGAGTCCGCAAAGCGCACACTTCGTAAAGTGCCCGCTCGCATCCGAGCCGATCGCGGTAAAGTCGTGCGGAGCAGTTCTTCCTGCACCGCATTCGTTGCAGTCTGCATCACAAGCATTCTCGTATACGTGAGCACCTACCGTTCTCACTTCGCCGCATTCGTTACAGTCTATGTCGCAGTTATTGTCGTATACGTGACCACCTACCGTTCTCGCTTCGCCGCATTCGTTGCAGTCTATGTCGCAGTTATTCTCGTATACGTGATCGCCTACCGTTCTCGTGTAACCGCAAGCTGCGTTGTTACAGGTCGTGTCGCAAGCGTTGTCGTAGATGTGTTCTGCCTCCGTATTCTCTTTTGCCGCTCCGCAGTACTTACAAGCGGTGTAATGATGGGTCTCATCGCTACCGACCACCGTGAAATCGTGGTGATCGTCGTCACACATCACGCGCTCGAGCTCTCTCTGAATGTAGGGGGTAATGATGTCGTAGCCGGGTCTGTTCGGGTGCGTTCCGTCATGGATATACTCACGGGTGTCGCCTTCGATCTTCAGCGCGGTCGTTAATTCTTCGTTGTTGTAAAGGTCAATGAAATGAACACCGTACAGCTCGCATAGCTTCTCTGCCTCTGCAAACCATTCGCCGAGATTCTCGCGCTGTCCCGAGGTCGCCTTGTTGCCCGACAGCTTATAGTTTGCAATGAAGAACAGCTCCGCACCGGGCCAATTAGCCTTCGCGCTCGCGAACAGAAGCTGAAGCCCGCCAAGATACGTTTCTCTGACCTCTGTCGCCAGAAGATCATCGATCGACGTATCCGCAGAGCGGATCTCGCCGAGCTTTCCATCGTTGCCCGCGTCGTTTACGCCGCCCTGCATCACAATAATGTCGAACTGCTGACCCTTCTCGCGGTCCTGCTGCTTCCAGATCCAGTCGCCGTCCGCACTTTCGAGCTCACCGGAATAACTGATCTTTGCACCGGAGTTCGATTTGTTCGTTTGGATGAGACCGGTTGCAGCACCGATTCCGCCTGCCCAACCTCTCCAATCATCGGGATCGTCGAGGTAACTCTTAGAGTCGTTCGAGCCGTTGGAGATGGAGTCTCCGATGAAAAGGCCGGAAAGTCCATTGAGGGGGCTCTTCTCATCACAGAAATCCTCGGTGAGATCAATATCAAACAGCTCTCTGTATGACTCGCCCGTAAAGGGCTCATTGACCGTCATAAAGGAGATACCGTCATAGTAGTTGCCTGCTCCGAGCGTAACGGCTACCTTCGTAGCACCCGCGGGAACGCGCACCGCGTAAATGCCGAAGCCTCTGCCGATGTCCTCAAGGAGAAGAGCAGTAGCATTCCCGCTTTTTCCTTGATTCAGCGTAACATAGCCGTAGGGATAGCTCTCGTCGCCGTCATACCATACATTAAAGAAATTGGTTGATCGCTCCTCGTAAGAAAGAGCAACAGCGTAAATAATGTCACCGACCTTCAGGTCTCCTTCACCACTTCCGACATTCCAAACGCGGGTACGGTCACGATCCACAGCACCCGTATGAAGCGACGCATCCAATCCATCTTCATTTGCGGTATAGGGATACTTGAAGGTTTCTTTTCCGTCGTTTTTGTCAAAGTAGTTCGTGGCATCAGCCGCGTCAGCCGTCGCGGGCTTCAAAAAGTCCACGTTGATCCCCTTGCTTTCCATATAAGCAAAATATTCATTTGCAGAGAATCCTACATTTTCCGTAATCAGCGTACATTCAGCAAAAATCGAGGGTACTGCGATACGGAGCTTTACGATGTTTTCGGGCACTTTATAGGAGTAGATCTTTGCTCTGCCGAGAATCGTATCACCTTCACCCATCAGATCTGCATTATCAAGCCCGATCTTGCTCGCCGATTTATAAGCATCGCTCGCATCGTAACCAACAGATAAGTAATTCCTGACATCGTAGAATATCGGACCGATCGTAATTGTAGAGCCGGGGGTAACGGCAATGGGATCGGTCGTAAACCAATCGGCGTTTGAAACACCGGCATTGAAGTTGCCATAGGTAGAACTCGGGAAACCGTGGTTCAGCTTGCTCGAATCGAACAGATTCTCTTGCTCCGTAATCTCGATTCCGAGATATTTACGGTACATTTCTCCGTCAAAACGCAGATTCTTCGTTATGAGCATTTTGTCGGGATTGATTACCTCTTTCCTGACCATGATAGAGAACTGCGTTACGTGTTCCGGCACTCTGTAGGCAAAGATTCCCGTTCCGTCACCGAGATTCTCGCAGAGGATCATATCCTCTGCCTTGCCATTTTTTCGACCCGAATCACCAAAGAGAATGTCATTGAGCACCCATCCGTTCGGGTCCGAAATTTTATTGGGGGCAATGAAATAGAACATATCGCCGACTTCAAAGTCACCAACGCCATCGACCTTTTTCGTGAACGTGCGGTAGCAATAAGCCTCGCTTGCAGTCGGCACGCCATTCTTCATATAAGCGTTATCGCCGGTAATCTCAAAAATATTTGCGTCCGTGAGTGCGGTCTTCGGGTTATCGACAGATGCGACGTCGGGAACGAAGCTCACGTCAAGACCCTTGACGGTCTTCATATAATCAAAGTATTCCTCAGCCGTGAACTGGTAGTTCTTCGTGATCAGGACTCTGCTCACCCGCTCCCCGTTCACGTACTGATATACAACATCCTGCGGGAATACCAAGCGGACACTCTTTATAGATCCGTCCTCGGGAACCGTATAGGTATAGATCTTCATATTGTTGAAGAGCGTACCCGTTACCTTGGCATCAATTGTTGAAGAATAGATCCGCTTCTGCGCGTTTCCGGAATTACCCTCGGTCGCATAAAGCCACACCGAATAGTCATGGAAGTTTTCCGGGAACGGGCCAAAGGTAAGTGTATCACCCGCTTCTACACTAATAGAGTTCGTGTGGTGGTAATAGTAAGCATAATGGCCGGAGGAATCCGCACTTATTGCGCCGGAGCTCGATATCTTCAAGTATCTGTCATACGTAGTAACCGTATCATAGATGTTTTCCTTGATCGCGTGGCCGGGCTCCGTGTCTTCCGCCGCAGCCGTCGGCAGAATGACGCTCGGTAAGAGCATCGCACAGATCAGGAACAGGCATAACAATTTTCGTGTTGTTTTCTTCATAGATTCTCCTCCATATTTCTTCTTGAATTGATTATGTATCTCACAAAGTTATTTTGTTCCAAGATCGGTAATCACTTACATTATATCACTGTTTTTTCAAAAAATCAATATGTAAAAGCAACAAAACATTGCATTTTTGGCACATTTTTGGGTGAAATGACTAAGTATAACAAAAAAAGCGCCATATTTTTAGCCAAAGTTCTCGCGGACAAAATATCATAGCCGTCCTACAGCTTTCCGGAACCGACCAATAGAGAGCCAAGCGCCGCAGTACCAATGCGCAGACCGCTCGTTTCCTTCGCCTCACTCCGCGTACACACAGAAAAAAAGGGGCTGAGTCCAATGACTCAGCCCCTTCATATTCATTTTTGCGCGTTATGCGCGATCATTCCTCGTCCTTCTTCTTCAGAACGAGTGCCGCGGGAGCAAGGAGCGCGATCGCCGCGAGTCCGAGAGAAGCCGCAACCATCGAGCCGCAGCCGCCCTTCTTTTCCTCGGAGGGATCGGTCACGTCATCGGGCTCTTCGGTCGTAATATCCTCAGGCTCGGTCGTGATATCGTCGCCGGGCTCTTCGATCGTTCCGTCGTCGGGCTCTTCGGTCGTGCCGGGATTCTCGGGCGGAAGCTCAACGGGCTTCGTTTCGACGTAGCCGCAGTCGCAGGATCTCGACTGCTCGTCGCCGTTCACCGTCCATTCGCCGAAGACGTGTGCGGTCTTCTCACCTGCTTCGCCGCAGAGGAGACAGGTATTATAGTGGTGGGTCGCGTCCTTCGCGGGAGCCGAGAAGTCGTGGACGATCTTACGGGTGAAGCCACAGTCACACGAGGGATCGCAGACCGTAGAGAACTTATGATTCTCGGCAGAGCCGTCCTCGACGCGCTCGCAGACCGAGCAGGCCTTCCAGTGCTGGCTTTCATTCCGCTTGACGCTCGAATAGGTGTGCTCTGCAACCGATTCACTGTTTACGGTTCCGCAAAGCGCACATTCGATCCAGTGCTTCTCTCCGTCCTTATCGACCACAGTAAACTGATGACTACTGCACTTCGAGTAGCCGCAATCACAGTCAACGTCGGATTCCCCGCTGTAAACATGCGCGGTTCTCGAGGATTCATCGACCGTACCACAGGCCGCGCACTTGTTCCAGTGGTGCGTGTCATTCTTGTCGACAACGGTGAAGCTATGGGAGGTTTCTCTTTCGTAACCACACGTAGCGTCATTACAGACCGCGTCGCAATCGTTATCATATGCGTGCGGAGCGACCGACGCTTCGTCGATCTCGCCGCAGCTCGGGCAGGTCAGCCAGTGCTGCGTGTCATTCTTGTCGACGACGGTGACGCTATGGGAGGTTTCTCTTTCGAAGCCGCACGCAGCGTCATTACAGACCGTGTCGCAATCGTTATCATATGCGTGCGGAGCGACCGACGTTTCGTCGATCTCGCCGCAGTTCGGGCAGGTCAGCCAGTGCTGCTCCCCGTCCTTTTCGCAGGTACCAACGCTGTGACCGATACATTCGAAGGTCAAGGTAACGGGCTCGCTGTAGATACGGTAAGCAGAGCCTCCATCCGCCGTACGGTCCGCATAGTAAACGATCGTTACAGATCCCCACTCGGAAAGCGTGTAACCGCCCTCAACGGACGAAAGGGTCGGACCCGAGAGCTGAATAAAGCCGCAATTCACGTCAAGGGTGCCCTTGATCATCTTCAGCGTCTTTTGGAGGTCGATCGCTTCTCCGAGGCCAAGCGTCAGCTTTTCATTTGAAAGATCGATCGCGTAGTGGTAGTCGTCACAGAGGTGGAGCGTGTCGGTGAGATATCCGATGGCACCCGACTCGTAGAGGGCTGTTGCATCCAGTTCCTTCTGTCCCTCCGTGACCGAATGGGAATTCACGAAGCCGCGCGCCGACATTTGGTAGTAGAAGGATTCGGTATTCCACATCCATCCCTGATTGTTATAGGGATAGAAGAGAGGCTGATAGTTATACGGAGCAAGGCACGTCCTGATCGCCTCGACACCCTCGAGATACGTGGTGGTGAAATTCGAGAGGACCTTCTGATCGCCCGCCGTGAAGACGATCCCGTCGGTCACGACCGCCTGATCCGCGCCGTAGCCGTACGCCGTGCTCTCGGGAGCAACGGAGACGTTGTTCGAGTTGTAAACGGTTCTGTTCGCCGCAAACAGAACGACGTAGTCCCACGCCTCGTGCTTCTCGACAAGGTAGCTGAACGCCGCGATATTCGCGTCGGTATTCGCCTTCGTATGGCAGTAGAGGACGATATCAAGCTCCTTCGCAAGGAGGATCGCCTCTTCAAGAGTCGGGACGGTCGTTTCCTTGCCCGCAACATAGTCTACGGTAAGTGCCTTGATCTCTTCAAGCGTGAACGAAGAGACCGAGCCCGTTCCGTTCGTCGTTCTGTCGACCGTGGTATCGTGCATCAGAACGACGTAGCCGTCCTTCGTGAGACCGAAGTCGAGCTCGACCGCGTCTGCACCGTAGGTTTCCTTCGCAGAACGGTAGCCGATCAGCGTGTTTTCGGGATACTTCACCTCTGAATTCGCATTGTTACCACGGTGCGCAATGATGATGGGCTTGCCGCTGACCGTCGTCTCGGTGATGCTTTCATACACGTCGTAAACGATCGATACGTCGGTGCTGACAATACCGTGATAGCCGTTCGCAATTCCCTTGTATACGCCCGCCGCATCCGAGGCGTAGCTCCAAGCGGCAATCTGACGGAGGTTGAAGTAATGTGCAGCCTCCTCGCTGAGAAGCGTGCGGGAGATCGCAACGTACGCCATATTGTCCGCGACGAGTGCTCTTGCATTCTGTCTCGCCTCGAGGGTGTTCAGATCGTCGAAGATCAGCGCGCCCGAGATCAGCCCCGTCGTATCATTCGCCATACGAACGCGGCGAACGAGCGCGGCATTTGTCGACTCGGCAACGACGTAGCAGTCGATGAGATTCTTCTCCGCGATCAGCGCGGCTATCGCATCTGCCTCCGCCTCGCTGTCCACGATGAACGCGGGGATCAATGCCTTGCGGTAGGTATCGATATAGCTCGATGCCGTCGTGAGAGTCTCTCCCGCGGGCGTCAGCACGTTCAATTCGCCGTCGAGCTCGAGGAGGGTGACCGCCGCGCGCTCACCCGAAACGCTCGGGAGCGTATTCGTCACCGTCTCTACGACAACGGGGGGGTTCACAACGCCGCTTTCGGGCTCGTAAATATCCGCCACGTTCGTTGTATCGGTATGGTAGCGGTCAGCGTCTGTAATGCGGCTAACGGAGACGTTGTCGATGCAAACGTTACAAGCCTTCGACGTGTTACTGCCACCGACTACGAGACCGATCGTTCCCTTCAGATGCAGGTCCGTGATCAGGTCGTCGCCCTCCAGCGTAATAATGTATACCCATTCCCCGAGCACGCCGTCCACGTACGGTGCAACGTACAGGGAGAAGGTCTTCTCAGTTGCGACAAAGCGATACCGCAGCGTTTCACCGATGGCGACCGCGCTGTCATAGGTAGCGTTTCTCTTCGCGTCCGAGTCCTTATACCACGACGTGCTTCCGCTCTTGCAGTTCATCTTGACGCTGCCCGTCTTAGACACGATCGCCTTGTAGAAGGTCTTTGTATCGGTCGCACGGAACATAAGACCCGCCCATCCGTTATTGTTGGAGCCCTCTATCGCATCGAGGTAGGTGAAATCCGCCTCATAGACGTAGTTCGTCCAGTTTTTGCCCATCGTGAAGAGGATCGCATCGAGATTATTGCTGCCGCCGGTAAGATACAAGGAACCGTCCTTTATCTCCGCTTTACCCACGAAGGAGTCGGCGCTGTTCTTCATATAGTTCAGACCGATCGCAGTATTCGTCGTGTCGGGTGCGATCGTCACGTCACCGTACGAATCGAAGTTTTCGGTGTAGCTGACGAGCGTGTTCGAGTAGCACTTGATGTTGTCTACCCAGAAATTCGTCTGCGAATTTCTCGCAGTCATAAAGCCGATCGAGCCGGTCTGCGAAGCGGCAGGAATGTTATCGATGGTCACAAGCTCAGTATAGTTGCTCTTCATCGTTCCGTCTTCGTTCAGAGGCGCATAGCTTAAGGTCGCGCTCTTGTTATAAACGGAGATCTTCATACGGAAGGGATCGCCGAGCCCGGGGATATTCTCCCCTAACCGAAAGCCCTTGTTAACACCCGACTTATCGTTTACCCATCCATCATCGTAGCCGTTCAGCGCATACGAGCCGTCAAGAGCAATGTTCGCCTTCTGAAACTTCGTTGCCGACTGCACGTTGTAGAGCATACCGCCCCATCCGACATTCCCCTCGGTGTAGCAGAAATCGGCTTCGAGGGTGTAGTTGCCCCAGGTCTCGCCGCCGTCGCGGTAGAGAACGTCGTAGTAGTGACCCGAGAAATAAAGTCTGCCGTCCTCAATGTAGGCATCGGCACCGAGGGATTTTCTCCCCCAGATCCAGCCTGCGCCGGGACCCGTGAGCGTGTTACCGCCCTCGAGATCAACTCTGCCCTCAACGTCGTCAAAGTCCTCCTCGTAGAGGACGTAGGCGGGATCCTCGCCCGCCGTAGCCTTAGGAGCTGTGCCCTCTCCCTCCGCCCACGTGGGCAAAACGACGCTCGGAAGAAGCATAAGAAGGACCAGGAAAAGACTCAGAATTTTACGGGAATTCTTCATTGCTTTGTCTCCTTTTCTTGCTGTTTAAAATCATATACGGTCACGCCCTGCAAACGGCAAAGCGCATCCCTAAAAAGTATACAAGTTTATTTTATCATACTCCTTCTTTTTTGTCAATCTGTCCAAAATGCAAAAACATTCTCGCTGATTTTATCTATTTTAACTAAAAAACCTCCCCCGCTTCAAAAACGGGGGAGGTTTTACTGAATTATTTCTTTCGGGTGATCAGAATATGCCGTTATTCCTCGCGCTTACGAAGCACCACCATGGCGGGCGGCAGAAGTGCGATCGACAGAAGTCCGACGGACGCCGTAACGACCGATCCACAACCCTTTCCCTTTTCGGAATCTGCGGCAGTCTCTCCGCCGCCCGAGGGGTCGGTTGTGGGATCGTCGGGATCGTTATCGGAATTCTCGACCTTTTCACCTGTGGTCTCCTGCTCCATCGCCTGCTTCTCCGCCATAACGCGCTCGATCTCCGCCTGAATGTACGGTGTCACGATTTCGTAGCCCGCGCGATTCGGGTGGACCTTATCCTCGATGTAGTAGAGCGTTCCGAACTCAAGGCGCTCGGTCAACTCCTCGTTGTTATAAAGGTCGATGTAATGGACGCCGTACATCTCGCACAGTGCCTTTGCCGCTGCAAGATACTCTCCGAGGGGCTCGTGGTTCGGACTCGTCGCAAGCTTATAGTTTGCAACGAAGAAGAGCGTCGCCGTCGGGAAATTCCCGCGCGCATTGTAGAAGGTCCACTGCAGACCCGAAAGGTAGCTTCCATCCTTGAGTGCCGCCTCGAGCTGCTCTCCGGTCGAGGTCTCGGGAAGTATCGAGCCAAGCGGCTGTCTTCTGCTCTTACAGTCGTTTACGCCGCCCTGCATCACGACGATATCGAATCGCTGCCCGATGTAGGGCACCATCTGCTTATATACCCAGCCGCCGTCCGTAACGTCCTCTCTGTAGGAAACGCGCGCACCGCTGACCGAGGGATTCGTCGAGATCAGACCCGTGCGGGCAGAGATGCCGCCTGCCCAGCTAACGCGCTTTTCCGCCTCCTCGTGGTGGTCGAGGTAGCTGATGTAGTCGTGCGAGCCTCTCGAGATCGAGTCCCCGATAAAGAGTCCTGTAAGACCGTAGAGCGGGCTGTTTTCGTCGAGGATATCCTCCTCGAGATCGATGTTGAACATCGCGCGGTACTGCTCACCCGAAAATGCCTGATTCTTCGTCACGAGCGAGATCTGGTCGTCGTAAACGCCAACGCCGATGTTGAAAGCGATCTCTCTCGTTTCGGGACGGACACGATAGGCGTAGATCGCGTAATTTCTTCCGAGATCTTCGTAAAGCACGAGATTGTTTATCAGAACCCTCTGTCCCTTGCCGTTTTCGTTCACGATGTCGATGGAATGGTCGTGCCCCTGATTCACGGCGGCAATATAGAAGACGTCTCCTACCTCAAAATCGGTATATCTGCGGCTTCTGTAGTAAGAGTTCTCGGTAAACGTCCCCCCGCTCACGTAGCCGCGCAGAGTCGCATTCGAGCGTGCGGGAAAGAGATTCTCAAGCGTTTCACCGCTACTTGCGGCGGGGCGCAGGAAATCAACGCTCACACCGTAGCCGCTCATATAGGAAAAATATTCCTCTGCCGAGTAGACACGGTTCTTCGTAACGAGCGTACAGTCGAAGAACATCTGGTTGTTCGTGACGCAAAGGTATTTTGCGCCCTTCGGAACGGTGAAGCTCAGGATCGCGACGTTATCGCGAAGCTTTTCCACCACCTCGCATTCGTCGGGAATGACCTTTCTGATCGACTCACAGTCTTCGTCGTAGGTGCGGATGAACCAATTATCATTCTGCAGAACAGGACCGACGGTAATGACGTCGCCCTCCGCAACGGTGATGATCGGCGAAGAGACACGGTCAAAGGTCACCTCGTAATCATCATAGGAATACTTGGGTGCCTCGCCGTATTCGACGTCATCCACGTCGTACAGATTCTCGATCGGCTCTGCTCCTGCAACGTTCAGCGGCAGAAGTATACAGCTCGAGAGAAGCATCATAAACACAAGAAGCATACACAAAATCTTGCGCGTCCTTTTCATAAAAACCTCCCATTTTCCGCAAAAAATTTATAGGGTCTCCCGACTGCAGAGAGTGCACGAGGGGCGCCCCTACGGATGCTTATATTTTAACACGATAAAGTCAAGTTGTCAACAGGGAGAACGAAAAAAGCGAGCCAAATGCACAAAGCACCGACCCGCTTTTATGATTTTTCTGTCAGAGTTATCTCTGTACGCGTCCGCTTCCATCGCCGCCCGAGAGCTTTTCGACCTCAGACACAGAAACGCGGTTAAAGTCACCCTCGACCGAGTGCTTCAGAGCAGAGGCCGCAACCGCGAACTCGATCGCGTCCTGCGAGCACTTGCCCGAAAGAAGCGAGTAGATCAGTCCCGCACCGAAGGAGTCACCGCCGTTGAGACGGTCAACTATGTGGAGGTGGTAGGACTTCGAGAAGCAGTAATTCTCACCGTCGTACAGCATAGCCGCCCAGTCGTTGTCGTTTGCGGAGATCGAGGTACGGAGCGTGATCGCCACCTTCTCGAAGCCGAACTTATCCATCAACTGCTTTGCAACCGACTTGTAACCCTCGTGGTTGAGCTTACCTCCGTAAATGTCGGTTCCCTCTGCCTCGATTCCAAATACGTCCTTTGCGTCCTCCTCGTTCGAGATGCAGACGTCAACATACTTGCAAAGCTCGGTCATTGCTTCTCTTGCCTCGGCTCTCGTCCAGAGCTTGCCGCGGTAGTTGAGGTCGCAGGAGATCTTCACACCGTGCGCCTTTGCCTGAGCACAAGCCGCCTTACAGATCTCGACCATATTGCCGCCGAGTGCGGGCGTGATGCCCGTGAAATGGAACCAATCGGCTCCGTCAAAGATCGAGTCCCAATCGAAGTCGGAGAGCTGCGCCTCTGCGATCGCGGAATGTGCACGGTCGTAAATGCAGACCGAGCCTCTCTGCGACGCGCCCTTTTCGAGGTAGTAGATGCCGACACGGTCGCCGCCGCGGACGATCTTCGAGGTGTCGACGCCGAAGTAGCGGAGCGAATCGACAGCCGCCTGACCGATCGCATGCTTCGGGAGCTTCGTGACGTAGACGCTGTCCATGCCGTAGTTTGCAAGGCTGACCGCTACGTTGGCCTCACCGCCGCCGAAGGTCGCCAGAATCTGGCCGTACTGGAAAAAACGGTAATAGCCGTTGGGTGCAAGTCGGAGCATGATCTCTCCGAAGGTTACGATTCTTTTCATTTTTTATGCCTCCGCATTCATTTTTTCAAACGCTTCCTTGACAAAGAAGCTTCCGCCGATCGCGACGATCTTCTCGAAAGCGAGGAACTCGTCGATATTCGAGCGGTCTACGCCGCCGGTCGGAAGGAATCTGACCTGCGGGAAGGGTGCCGCAAGCGCCTTCAGCGCCTTCAGTCCGCCGTAAACGTTCGCCGGGAAGAACTTTACCGTGGTGATGCCAAGCTCAAGCGCCTGCATGATCTCGGTGGGTGTTACGCATCCGGGGATGTACGGAACGTCCGCTTCGCGGCAGACCTCTGCAACGCTCGCGGAAAGTCCGGGCGAAACGATGAACTTTGCGCCCGCTGCAAGCGCCGCTCTTGCCTGCTCTGCATTCACAACGGTGCCTGCACCAACGAGCATATCGGGAAACTGCTCGGCGCCGAGACGGATCGCATCCGCAGCGCAAGCGGTACGGAAGGTGATCTCTGCCGTCGGGATGCCCGCATTCCGAAGCGCGGTCAGAGTCGGTACGGTCTCAGCGAGGTCCTTGATAACTACGACGGGAACGTACTTCGATTTTTCAAACAGGTAATCAATGTTGGTATAGGACATAATTACTTCCTTCTTTCAAAGATTAGGTTAGCGGGAACATTCCTTCCCATCGTACCCATTATAGCACAGTTTTTTCGCTGTGTCTACCGTAATATTACAATTTTTCTCTGTTTTTTTTCGATTCTTACGATTTTCGAGGCTTAAACACCGCTGTAAGCCGAGAATCCGCCGTCAACGGGAATGACGGTGCCCGTTACGAAGCCGCTCGCTCTGTCGTCGGAGAGCCAAAGGAGCGTACCGATGAGATCGTCGATCTCACCAAACTTCTTCATCGGGGTCGCCGCAAGGATCTTGCCTGTGCGAGCGGTCGGCTCGCCGCTTTCCGTAAAGAGGAGCCCTCTGTTCTGGTTCGTGACAAAGAAGCCCGGTGCGATCGCGTTACAGCGGATCCCACAGGGTGCAAAATGCACGGCAAGCCACTCGGTGAAGTTCGAGATGCCCGCCTTGGCCGCCGAGTATGCCGGGATCTTCGTCAGCGGACGGAAGGCGTTCATCGAGGAGATATTGATGATATTGCCACCCATCTCGATCATATCGCTTGCAAATGCCTGCGTGACGAGGAACGCCGAGGTGATGTTCAGATCGAACACGAACTTGAAGCCGCTCTCGTCAAGTGCGAAGAAGTCCTTCACGCCCGTGAGATCGGGGGTCATCGTCTCGTTGTCACAGGTCGCACGGGGGTTATTTCCGCCCGCACCGTTGATGAGAAAATTGACCTTCCCCCACTTTTCGTTGATCGTTTCCTTTGCCGAAACGATGCTTTCTTTAGAGAGACAGTTGCAAGGTACGGCGAGTGCATTCTCGCCGAGCTTCTCTGCGACCGTCTTTACAGCCTCCTCGTTGATGTCGAGCAGTGCGACCTTTGCACCGCAGTCGATGAGTGCCTCGGAAAACGCCGAGCAGATCACGCCGCCCGCACCGGTAACGACGGCTACCTTATCCTTCAAATCTATGTTAAACGGAAGCTTCATTTTTCTTCCCCCCTTATTTATTCAGTTCCTTTTCGGCAGCCTCAAAGAGACCGTTCAGATATGCCGCACCGAGTGCGCGGTCGTAGAGTCCGTAGCCGGGCTTACCGTCTTCACCCCAGATATTCCGTCCGTGGTCGGGACGAACGTAGCCGTCAAATCCGTTCTCGACAAGCGAACGAACGACGCCGTAAATGTCGAGATCACCGTTCGCGGTGAGATGACCCGCCTCGCAGAAGTCCTTCTCGCCTGAGAAGCGAAGTTGACGGATGTGTGCGAAGAAGATGCGCTTCGTATACTTCCCTGCCATCATTACGAGATTGTTCTCACGTCCCGCACCGAGCGAGCCCGTGCAAAAAGTCACGCCGTTGTGGGGATTCGGAACAGCCGTGAAAAGCTTATCGTAGCTGTCGGGACCCGTGATGATACGCGGAAGCCCGAACATATCCCACGGCGGATCATCGGGGTGGATCGCCATATTGATGCCGGTTTCGTCACACGCGGGCATAATTCCGTTGAGGAAGTAAACGAGGTTGTCAAAAAGCTGCTCGTGTGTCATACCCGCGTATGCTTCAAGCAGTGCGTTCAGCTCTGCGGGCTTGTAGCTCTCGTCCCAGCCGGGCAGATGCAGATTCTTCGGATCAAGTCCCATCAGCTCCTCGTGATTATAGGAAAGCGAGTTGCTTCCGTCGGGCGCGACGGTCTTCAGATTCGTACGGAGCCAATCAAACACGGGCATAAAGTTGTAGCAAATGCATTTTACGCCGTGTCTTCCGAGATTGCGGATGGTCTCTGCGTAATTTGCGATCAATCGGTCGCGAGAGGGCTTTCCGAGCTTGATGTCCTCATGCACGGGAACCGATTCGATGACCTCCATTCCGAGTGCCTCTGCGTCGCAAAGCGCCTTCAGGCGTGCGATCTTCTCTTCTCCCCAGGTCTCACCGACGGGCTCGTCGTAAACCGCGGTCACGACGCCCGACATATTGGGGATCTGTCGGATATACTGAAGCGGGATCACGTCAGACGGTCCGTACCAACGAAATGTCATTTTCATAGCGTTTTCTCCTTCATTTTACAGCGTTATTTTATAGAGTGTTCTTCCGAGTGATACCGTATTCAAAGCGCTACGGGGTCGCCCTCGCTTCTGTACGCCGCGAGGATCAGGCGAATGACCTTCGCGCCCTCCGTTCCGTCGATCGGAAATTTCCGACCTGACTTGATGCAGTCGTAGTAATCTGCGATCAACGCCTCGTGACCACTTCCGTAGCATTCCTTTCCGCGCACGTGACGGGTCTCACGGAAGGGATGGAATTCGTCGCCGATCACCACGTAGTGCGGCATCAGCTTGAGCGTTTCCTCATCGACAGAGAGCGTGATCTCAACGGGGCAGGACTTCGCGCTTCCGTTCGACGCATAGAAGGTAAAGTTCCCCTTCCCGTTTCCGCGAAGTCGGATCGTAGCCATGT
>JAZSIN010000009.1:0-3789 GCA_045533845.1 Eubacteriales bacterium
ACATGGCTACGATCCGACTTCGATAAATTTCCGTCGTGCGTTCTGTATATTACGTTGAACCCGACGGCAGTCGACGTGAACGTTCACCCCGCAAAGCTCGAGGTCAAGTTCTCGAATGAGAAACCCGTTTTCGAGGCGATCTATTATACCGTGCGAGCGGCGCTCGAGGAAAACCGTGCTCGTCCTGAAATGACGCTTTCTGCGGCGGCTCAAGGCTCCTTCCGACGAATGAGTGCTGAGGAGTATCGGAAATCGGTAAGCGAGCCTGAAAAGCGAGTGACGAATGCCTTCGTCCCGATCGAGGACCGAACGCACGAAAAGAGCAAAAACACGCAAATACGGATGACGATTCCTTTGGCCGATCCCGCTCGGCAGGAGAAGCCCGCAGCACCTGCTGTAGGTACTGGGGATGCGCCCCCGAGGGAACCGTTCACGGGGCCGAAAAAAGAAATCCCCGAACCTGTAGCACCTGTAAAGACAGCATCCGCTCCTCCATCCGCTCGCGTTGCAGAGAGAATGCCCGAAGCGATAACACCTGCGGTGTCTTCCGCGCCTCCCGTAGTGGAAACGATAGTGGAAAAATCCGTAGAAAGAGTCGAAAAGGCTGAGCAGACGCCCGAGAGCGCGGCGATTCCCGAATACCGCATCATCGGAGAGGCATTCCACTCCTACGTGATCGTTGAAAAATACGATCCCGAGAATCCGATTGTCCTTCTCGTCGATAAGCACGCGGCACACGAGCGCATCATCTTTGAGGAGCTTAAGGCGGGAATGAAGAAGGGGCTCGAAAGCGGCTCTCCCGTTTCTCAGCTTCTGATGTTTCCCATCGACTTTATGCTGACGGTGGGCGAGATCGAGGCGCTGAATCAGTATCGGGACGAGATCGAATCGCTCGGATTCCGCTTTGAATCGGGAATCCATACGGTCAGCGTTTCGGAGATCCCCGAGGGAATCGGGCAAAATGCCGTTGCGGATTTCTTCGGTGTCATCGCGGGACGACTCCTCGACAACACCGGAAACGCGCTTCTCACGAGGGATATTCTCTTTGAAAAGGCGCTTTATCAGGCGTCCTGCAAGGCGGCGGTCAAGGCGGGACGGGAATACGCCGACGAGCATATTGAATACATCGTCAGGCGTCTTATGCAGATCCCTGACATCACCGTCTGTCCTCACGGCAGACCGGTCGCGATGGAGCTGTCTAAGAAGAACATCGACCGTCAGTTTAAGAGAACGTAACGTGACAAAAAGTTTTGTGTTCGCGTTTTCCGATGATTAGGAAAGGAAATACTACAGAATGTTTAAGCTTCTGAAAAAGGAAGGCCGCGCAAGAAGGGGCGTGCTTCACACCGTACACGGTGATATACAGACTCCCGTATTTATGAACGTTGGCACCTGCGCCGCGATCAAGGGCGGGATCTCTGCAGAGGATCTTCGTCACCTGAACTGTCAGGTCGAGCTTTCGAATACCTATCACCTCCATATCCGCCCGGGTGACAAGCTGATCCGCGATATGGGAGGTCTTCATAAATTTATGAATTGGGATAAGCCGATCCTGACCGACAGCGGCGGATTTCAGGTCTTTTCGCTCGCACAGCTTCGTAAGATCACCGAGGAGGGTGTACGCTTTGCCTCGCACATCGACGGAAAACGCATTTTTATGGGCCCCGAGGAGAGTATGCAGATCCAATCGAACCTCGGCTCGACGATCGCGATGGCGTTCGATGAGTGCGTCGAGAACCCCGCGCCGTACGAATACGTAAAGCAGTCCTCCGAGCGAACGATCCGTTGGCTCGTGCGCTGTAAGACTGAGATGGCGCGGCTCAATTCGCTTCCCGATACCGTGAATCCGCACCAGCTTCTGTTTGGTATCAATCAGGGCGGCACGTACGACGATCTCCGCGTTGAAAATATGAAGGAGATCGCCAAGCTCGATCTTGACGGTTATGCGATCGGCGGTCTTGCTGTCGGCGAGGAGACCGAGGTGATGTATCACATTATCGACGTGGTCGAGCCCCATATGCCCGAAGAGAAGCCCCGCTATCTGATGGGTGTCGGAACGCCCTGCAACATCGTCGAGGCAGTACATCGCGGCGTCGATTTCTTCGACTGCGTTATGCCGAGCCGCAATGCGCGTCACGGCAATCTCTTCACCTGGAAGGGGAAGATCAACGTAATGAACGAGAAGTATAACCGCGACCCGCGTCCGATCGAGCCGGGCTGTCAGTGCCCGACCTGTAAGAGCTTCTCCCGCGCGTACGTCCGCCATCTTCTGAAGGCAAAGGAAATGCTCGGAATGCGTCTGGCGGTTCAGCACAACCTCTATTTCTACAACGACCTGATGCAGAAGATCCGCGACGCGATGGACGAGGATCGCTTCGAGGAATTTTACGAGAAGTATCACATCGCACTCGGCGAGCGACTCGAGGATTGATTTTCAGAGAATAGGAGTTTACTATGCTTTTATCCGAGGTGCTTTGTAAGGAGACCCTGTCCGCGGCAATGTCCACGGGCGCAGACTTTGCAGAGCTGTTTTGCGAATACACGAAAAACGAAATGATCCGCTATGCGGACGGAAAGATCGACCGCATTCAGAACAATGTCCTCTCGGGCGTCGGCATCCGTGCCTTCATCGGAACGAGAACGGTGTTCGCGTCGACGACCGATCTTTCTCGTGCGGGACTTCTTTCCTGTGCCGCATCGGTCGCGGGGGCGCTCGGGGAATCGAAGGCGGAGGTGTCGATCCGTCTCACCGAGCGAATTTTCCCGAACATCCATCCCGTAAGGCTTCTGCCGCACAGCGCGGATATGAGGATGAAGACCGATCTTCTGCGGAGCGGATGCTCGACCGCAAAGGAATCGAGCCCCCTCATCTCGCAGGTGACGGGAAATCTCGCGTCGGTCGACCATACGATACTCGTCGCAAACAGCGAAGGGTTGTATACGACCGACCGTCACGTTCGCACACGTATGGCGGTTAGCGCGGTGGCGTCGAAGGACGGAGAGAATCAGTCGGGCTTTTTCGGTCCGGGACGCGGAATGGGACTTGAATTTTTCGAGCTTGTTTCTCCCGAGGAGATCGGAAAGCGCGCTTCAGAGCAGGCGCTCATCAACCTCCGTGCAGATTACTGCAAGGCGGGAGAAATGACGGTCGCGATCGAAAACGGCTTCGGCGGAGTCATCTTCCACGAGGCGTGCGGGCATTCGCTTGAAGCGACCTCGGTCGCGATCGGCGCGTCGCAGATGGCAGGAAAACTCGGTGAAATGATCGCGAACCCGAAGGTTACGGCAATCGACGACGGAACGATCATAGGCGCGTGGGGAAGCACTAACATCGACGATGAGGGCAACCCGACGCAGAAGAATATTCTGATCGAAAACGGTGTCCTTAAGAATTATATGATCGACCGCCTCGGCTCGCGTAGAATGGGTATGCCGATGACGGGCAACAGCCGCCGCGAGAGTTACGCCTACGAGCCGACCTCGCGTATGACGAATACCTATATCGCGAACGGAACCGATAAGAACGAGGACATTATTCGGTCGATCGAGTACGGGCTTTATGCGAAGAGCATGGGCGGAGGAAGCGTGAACCCGCTGACGGGCGCGTTCAACTTCGCGGTCAGCGAGGGGTATATCGTACGGAATGGCGAGATCTGTGAGCCCGTGCGCGGCGCGTCGCTGATCGGAACGGGTTTGGAGATTTTAAGAAACATCGACATGGTCGGTCAGAATATGGAAACGGGGCAGGGCATGTGCGGTTCGTCGAGCGGAAGCGTCCCGACCGACGTC
>JAZSIN010000016.1:0-7925 GCA_045533845.1 Eubacteriales bacterium
AAGCCGAGGTGCTGTGATCGAGATCTCTGGCCGGACGGAGGGATCGCGAAGGGAAGAAACTGCCGGAAGATACAGACCGATCCAAAACTCGACCGCAGAAAGTAGGACGAATAAGATTCGCTGCTTCTTTTTTGCAATCGAAGACAACGAAAGAATGAAAGCCATTATAAAAAAAGGCGTTGAAAAATAGAAAATGCGGAAGGGGTATCCGTAGAGACCGTGTACGCCGCGAAAAGGCTCCGAGAAAAAGAGAAGGAGCTTTTTTTCGTATTGAGAGAGAAGCGGTTCACCGAAAGCCCTTGAAACGAAGATCCCCAAGATCAAAAACAGAAGTGAAGAAAGGAAAAGACGGAGCAAGAGAAACGCGTTTCTCCGAAGGACCTCCTTGCTGTGTCGAGGAATGGATCGTCTCTTCGTTTTGTAGCGCAGTCTTTGCTTCCTGTACATATCCTCACCGTCCCATAATGATTCAGTATATCTTATGGAAGGCGTGGGAGCGATATGCTATCCACAGTAGTATAACATATTTCGGGCGTTTTTTCAATCCCAAGAGAAAAGATTTTACAAAATTCGACGAAAAAATCATCACTTACCCCGATTGTAGCGCATTACCTCGAATCCGATCACTGCGCAGGTTGCGGCAGAGGAGAGAGAGCCTCGAAATTCACGCCCGTATTCGATCCTCACGTTCCGATCACAGTGCGAGAGGACCTCTTTTGAGATTCCGCGCTTTTCTCCGCCGATCACGAAGAAGAGGGGCTTTTGTAGGTCGGTCTCATACAGCGATTCGGAATCACGAATCTCTGCGGCGCATATGGTGTAGCCTGCCGATCGGAAGAGCTCGATCGCAGTGATGGGATCGCATACGCGCACCGTCATTTTTTCGGAGGTGCCCGCCGAGGCGCGCGCGACGGTTCCCGCAGCAGAAAGCCAATTGCGGGGAGAGAGGATCAGCCCCGACGCGCCCGACGCGTAGAGTGCGCGAAGGGAATAGCCGAAGTTATAGGGGTCCTCAATGCCGTCCAGCATGACCCAGAAACCGTTTGCCGAGAGGTCGGAGGCATTAAGCGGAGGATACGTACGTGCGGTTGCGCGTGCAAGAACGCCGCCGTGTGTGGTTCCGGACGCCATTTTTGTTATCTCCTCGGATGAAATCACCGAAAGTGTGAAACCAAGCTCCTTCGATTTGAATTCAAGAAAACGGTATTCTCGATTTTTTTTGTATAATTGAGCCTCGTCGAAATAGACAGCAAGGATACGGCGATCGCTTACTCCGGAGGAGACTGTCTCGATCAGAGCCGAGATCGAGGTCATACCCTCAAAAAGAACAGAATCGTCGAGGGGGTATTCGTTTAAAGATACGTCTTTGCTTGTCATAGGAAATCCTTTCAATGCGGTGTTTGGCGGCATAAAGTGCATGCTTCACACATATGGTATAGTAAGAATTTTAACGGAGTGTCGACAGGAGGTGTTCTATGGTCTATATATCCGTCGATCATAACAGTGGCTCCGAGGAGCCAAGGTCTACGGGGCGTGACAGATGTATCGCGCTCGGCTCGTACATCATCGAGCACAACGCTACAGTTCGTGCGACGGCGAAAAAATTCGGGATCAGTAAAAGCACGGTACATAAGGACGTGACGGAGGTTTTACAATGGGTGAACCCGAGCATGTGCGCCGAGGTTCGCGAGATCCTCGATACGAATAAAAAGGAACGCCATTTACGCGGCGGTGAGGCGACACGGAGAAAATATAAAGAAAAAGGTCAAGAAGAGGCAGAGACCGGATAAAAAGAGCCGTAGAGGCTCAAAGCATCGTCTTTTCGGTGTTTTGAGCCCTGTTTTTATACAAAATTTGTATTTTGTATAATTAAGGAGGACTCCCCGGTTTTATGGTTCATCGCGCGTTTTACCTTTTACTACCCTCATTCCCGTGGTCAATGTATCTAAAACTCGATTTCAGTTTTGTGCAATTCTCCAAAATTTCAAAAAAGATAAAAATGTTCCCCACTATGTCTTGAAATATGTTATAATGAAGTATCCGAAATATTTAGGAGGAACTACATTATGGCAATTAAGATGCGCTATCTTCATAAAGCGAAGAATCCGAAAATCGTCGCTCTCGGTGAGCAGTTCGTACAGAAGTACGATCTGAAGGACAACAAGAATGCGTTCGATATCATTCCCCCCGCATATTCTTGTGACAAGGAGCGTCTCGTCATTCTTGCGCTTACCATCAAGAAGGAACCCGACGACGTTGTACGCCGTTTTTGCGCGGAGCTTGACAAGAAGAAGACCGCAAACGTGGCACTTGTAGTCGACGGTACACCCGAGGCGGCTGAAAAAATCGTTTCCGTGCTGAAGGAAGCGGGTACGAACGTTGCAGAAAAGATCTTCTACGTAAAGTCTGCAGGCTTTCTGAACCTGAACGGTAAGGTCACCCCCGAGGAGGTCGCCGACTTCCTTCTTTGGGTAGAAGACGTTATCACCACGTACGTTAAGTAATCCAAGCCCTCATTCGACAGCGAGTCCTAGATATCTCGAACTCGCTCTCTTTTGTTATAGCCCATAGCTGTAGAGCTTGTCGATCTGTAGTCTTCCACCACGGTTCGTGATCAGAAAATACTGCGCACGGGTCGCGTCGCTTCCGACGTCTGAACGGAAGGAGCCGTTGTTGTTTCGGATCTTGTACCGAAGCTCGTAAATATATTCCTTATAGGTTCCGCCGTTTTCGTTCTTTTCTTCTGTGACCGAATGCTCTGTGATCAGAATATCGTACAGCTTCTGCATACTGAACGCGGGTTTCTCGTCGTTTTCTTCGAAGTAAATGCTACTGAAGAAGGCATTATAAGCCTCACAATCCCCGTCTTTGATCGCCTCTATCATGTTGCAGAGAAACTCGACTCCACTGCCGAACGCTGAGAAGTTCCCTTCTTCGATCCCCTCGGTGACACCCGTTTGCGGGTTAAAGAAGTAGATCGTGCGGTCATAGGTGAAATACACCTCGTCCTCGTTAAAGATTTTGCTGTCCGTGACGTACTCGTCCGAAAATTCGATCTCGTACGGCTTATCAGTGGTTTCACTTGTTCCGCTTGACGGCTTCTCGGTGAATTCTGACAGAACACGGATCAGGAGGATCAGGACGAGCAGGGCCAGAAAAACGGCAATGATCAGAAAAAGCATTTTTTTCTTGATGTTCGGTGCGGAATTTGGCATATGCATTCTCTTTTCTTCGTAATATACACGTATACTATACCATATGGCGCCGGTTTTTTCAAGATGTTTCTCTCATATAACCAAAAATTTACGTTTTTTTTATAACAAATTTTGAATCAGCCCTTGTAACGTGCGGAGTTTTATGTTATACTATACTGTATTGATATAAGGGAAAGAGGCTTTTTTGACCTCCCTCCCTTCTTCAAATTCATATATTCATATTCTGTAAGGATGTAACCCCTATGAAATACCTTGTTGTGATCCCCGATGGAATGGCAGATGAACCGATCTCTAAGCTTGGCGGTAAGACGCCGATGCAGGCCGCAGACAAAAAAACAATGGATACACTCGCGCGTGACGCTGTCGTAGGAACTGTGCTGAACGTACCGAACGGTATGGTTCCCGAAAGCGATACCGCCAATATGGCGATCCTTTCGTTCGATCCTAAGGTGTATTCGAAGGGACGTTCCCCGCTTGAGGCGACCAGCATGGGGCTTCAGATGACCGAGGACGATACAGCGATCCGCTGCAATCTTGTCACGCTGACGGATAACGGCGAGGACTACGACGACAAGATCATTCTCGATCATTCCTCGGGCGAGATCACGACTGAGGAAGCGGATGCACTCATCCGTGTGCTTGAAGAAAAGCTCGGAAACGAGATGCGACATTTCTATACGGGCATCAGCTACCGTCACTGCATTTTGTGGAAGAATGCAGACGAGCGATATTCCTTCAGCCGTCCGCACGATCACCTCGGCGAATGTATCCGTGAATATCTGCCGAGTAAAGAGAATGGCGGAAAAGAATTTTACGACATTATGAGAGCGAGTTTCGACATTCTGAACCATCACCCCGTCAACGAGGCACGCCGCGAAAAGGGACTCCGCCCCGCAAACTCGATCTGGCTTTGGAGCCCCGGAAAGAAGCCCTTCCTTCCCTCCTTCCGCGAAAAGTGGGGGCTTAAGGGAACGGTCATTTCCGCAGTCGACCTGATCAAGGGCATCGGACTTTGCGCGGGAATGGAGGTCGTTGACGTCGAGGGTGCTACGGGTAATGTACACACCAACTACGACGGAAAGGCGAAGGCGGCAATCGATGCATTTCGAAACGGAAGCGATTTCGTTTACGTACACATAGAGGGGCCCGACGAGTGCGGACACTGTGCGGAAACCGAAAACAAGGTCCGCGCCATTTCTCTGATCGATAGTAAAATCCTCGCACCCGTTTTTGACTATCTCTCTTCACTGAACGAGCCCTTTAAGGTCATGGTGCTTCCCGACCATCCCACGCCGATCCGACTTCGTACGCATACCTCCGATCCTGTTCCCTTTTTCATCTACGATTCTTCTGAGAAGAAGGTGGGAACGAATGGCTTTGACGAGGAAACGGCAAGATCAACGGGGCTTTATATTCCCGACGGATATACGCTTCTCGATTTCTTGATCCGCGGATAAAGACTTTACTCCCCATAAACTTTTGTGTCTCGGAGATTTTTTATATGAAAAGAAACCCTGAAAATGAATCGGAGCAGCTTCCCTCCTCTGTGGATATCGAGACGGAAGCGGAGGCAGACGCTACACCCATAAACGCGGAGGAGAATCCGTGCGAAACGAATGACGAGGCTCTTTCTGAGCCATCTGTTGTAGAAGATGAAGCGGATTTTGTCCTCCCTGCCGCGAAAAAGGATCCACTTTCGCTTACGCGGATCGTGTTCGAATATCTTGAACTTTTCGTGGCTTCTCTTTGTATTGTCTTTCTTGTCTTTATGTTTGGCGTACGGCTTTGCAACGTGCGCGGAGAGTCGATGGAAAAAACGCTGTACGAGAAGGAAAGACTTCTTATCTCGAATCTCTTCTACGAGCCCGAACGTGAGGATATCATCGTCTTCCATCAGACGGGTGACTATCTGAACGAGCCCGTTGTCAAGCGCGTGATCGCGACGGGTGGAGAGACCGTTGTTCTTGAATACCGCTCCGCGCCACAAACAATTGTGGTTACGGTATACAGCGACGAAACGATGAAAACTGTACTCGATGAAAGCGCGTACGCGTATTACGACGGGACCCCCAAAATGGAGTACACCCAGCAGGAAAAGCTCGTTTATCACGTTCCCGAGGGATATCTCTTCGTTCTCGGGGACAACCGAAACCATTCTGCGGACAGCCGCAGTCCCGCGGTCGGTCTTGTCGATGAACGTCGGGTGCTTGGAAAGGTGATCGGGCGGATTTCCCCGCTGTCGCGCTTCGGTGCGGTCGGTTGACCTCCTTAAAAAGAAAGGTGGAATGAAAAATGCCCTCGCAGACAATACAGTGGTTTCCCGGTCATATGGCCAAAACGCGCCGACTGATTTCAGACAATTTTTCGAACGTTGATATTATTTTAGAGGTACTCGACGCGAGGATTCCGCTTTCCTCCAGAAATCCCGAGATCAAACGGTTGACGGACGGAAAGCCGCGCATCGTGCTTCTGAACAAATGCTCGCTCGCCGATGAGAAAAAGACCGAGGCGTTCCGTGCATATTTCTCCGATAAGGATACCTCATGCATTGCGATCGACTGCATTACGGGCTACGGAATGAACCGTATCGCATCCGCGATGAAGACCCTTCTTCGTGAGAAGCTTGAGCGGTGGGAGTCAAAAGGAATGATCGGACGGAGATTCCGTACGATGGTGCTCGGTGTACCGAACGTCGGCAAGTCCTCTCTGATCAATAAGATCGCGGGTGGAAAGCGCGCAAAGGTCGAAAACAGACCCGGTGTCACCTTGAATAAGCAATGGGTGCCGACCTCGCTTGGCTTTGATCTGATGGATATGCCGGGCGTTTTGTGGCCAAAATTCGAGGATGCGACCGTCGGAGAAAATCTTGCGCTCACGGGTGCGATCAAGGACGATATCCTTGACATCGAGTCTCTTGCCGTGACTCTTTGCAGTCGCCTCAGAGCGGATTATCCGAGCCTTTTCTCGGAGAGATACAAGCTTGGCGATCTTTTGAACGATCCTACGCTTTCCCCGCTTGATATTTTTATGGCTGTCGGAAAAAAGAGAGGCTTTTTGATCTCGGGCGGTGAGATCGATACCGAGCGTACCGCGTCGGTCTTGATCGACGAATTCCGCTCTGCAAAGATCGGGCGGATCACGCTTGATGAGATTCCGACGGCGAGATAAAACGACGAGAGGAGGACCTCGCTTTGGAAAATGAGATGCTTTCCTATACCCTTGAAAAAGAACTGATCGAAAAGGGCTATTCCATCGTTTGTGGCGTGGACGAGGCGGGACGCGGTCCTCTTTGCGGTCCTGTCGTTGCGGCGGCTGTCGTCCTTCCCGCGGGGCTTGTGATCGATGGGCTGAACGATTCTAAAAAGCTCACCGAGAAAAAGAGAGAGGCGCTTTATGATGTCATCTGCCAAGAGTCGATCGCCTATTCGATCGCGTACGGCTCTGTTGAGGAGATCAATGAGCTCAATATCCTCGAAGCCAATCTTCTCGCGATGCGCCGTGCAATCGATGGCTTGTCTGTGAAGGCGGACTTTGCCCTAATCGACGGAAATATCGCAAGAGATTTTCAGATCCCTGCCCGTGCAGTCGTGCACGGAGATGCCATTTCGCCGAGTATTGCCGCCGCCTCGATCCTTGCAAAGGTGACGCGAGATCGACTCTGCATTGAGCTTGACCGCGCTTATCCCGAATACGGGATCGCGAAGCATAAGGGGTACGGAACGAAGGCGCACTGCGAGGCGCTTCGAAAATACGGACCCTCCCCGATCCATCGGACGCTGTTCGTTCGCTTTCTGAATGAAGAGCCGAAGGAGAAACGGAAGAAAAAATGAGGAGGAGCGATCCCTTGAACGGTGCTACGACGAAATCGCGCGGAGACTATGGGGAGCATGCAGCGGAGGAATATCTTCTGAAAAACGGTTATAAAACGGTAGAAAGGAATCTGCGTGTTTCGAAATACGAGATCGACCTCATCGCCGAAAATAAGAAGTATCTTGTGTTCGTCGAGGTAAAGTCCCGCACAGTTCCCTATCTCACGGTGGACGGTCAAAGTCCCTTTCAAATCACGCCCGCAATGGCGGTCAACAAAGAAAAGCAGCGGCGTATTCTGTACGCGGCTCGGCTTTACTTACTGAAGCATCCGACGAAAAAGCAACCGCGCCTTGACGTGATCGAGGTCTATCTTAAGGAGACGGGTGACTCGTTCGAGATTCTTCGGATCCATCATATCGAAAACGCATTTGGCGTTTCGTAATTGCTTTTTTGCTTTGAGGTACTATTCGTGTCAAGACTTCGCTTTTTTGATCTGCACTGTGATACCTTAACTGAGCTTTATTACAAAAACAAGTACCTTTACGAAAACGATCTTCACGTTTCGCTGAAAAAGGCGGAGGTATATGCGCACTACGCGCAAATCTTTGCCATTTTCACGCGGTCCTCCCTCTCGGATGAAGACGGCTTTCGCGCTTTTCTGGGGGTCTCCGATTTCTTCCGCAGATTGATGGAGGAGCATTCGGACCGGATCTCTTACGCCGAGAGCTACGAGGATCTGTCGCATCTCCAAAAAGACGGGAAAGCGGCGGCGTTTCTCGCGGTCGAGGACGCTCGTATTCTTGCGGGACAGCTCGAACGCTTGCAGATATTATACGATCGCGGCGTTCGCTTTCTGACCCTTCTGTGGGGAGGCGTGACCTGCATCGGCGGATCGTGGAA
>JAZSIN010000317.1:0-2975 GCA_045533845.1 Eubacteriales bacterium
CATTGTAATTCTCCTTTTCATTTAATATTTTGGTTTACAAAAGATAGTCCTCTTTTGTGTTGCGACGATTTTTTATCTCTTTGCCCATTCAGCCTTTACAAGAGGTCTGTTCAGGTCGCGGAGATATGGGATTGTACGACGATTTTGCTCTACAAGGGCGAGGTCGATTTCTTCGACGAGATCCTTATATTTGAGTCGGATGGCGACTGATCACCAGTAAACTGTTTTGTAAACTGTAAAAGGAAAGGAATAAAGCTATGAAGGCAAATTACTCGACGAGAGGCGTAGGCGGAAATCCTGCTGCGCTGATGAAGCAGATCCAGAAGGTCCAGGAGGAGATGGAGACCCGTCAGGCAGAGCTTGATGCGGCAGAATACGATATCTCTGCAGGCGGCGGAATGGTCACGCTGAAGATCAACGGCAAGAAGGAGGTCCTCTCGATCGACATCAAGCCCGAGATCGTTGACCCCGACGATATCGAGACGCTTTCCGACATTCTCGTGGCAGGTGTGAACGAGGCGATCAAGCACGTCGAGGAGGTCAATTCCTCTGAAATGGCGAAGGTTTCCGCGGGAATGCCTCAAATTCCCGGACTGATGTAATATGGCAGACTATATGGAGTCGCTCGCACTCCTGACCGAGCTGTTCCGCAGACTCCCCGGAGTCGGACGGCGCTCGGCGGACCGTATGGCGTTTTCGATCCTCGATATGTCAGACGAGGAGGTAGCAGCATTTGCGAAGACGCTCCTTGAAGCAAAGGCGCGGATCCATCCGTGTCCGCTTTGCGGCAACCTTACTGACAGAGACCTCTGCTCGGTCTGCACCGATCCCGAGCGTGACTGCGGCCTTATTTGCGTCGTGGAGGACGCGCGGACCCTTCTCGCAATGGAAAAGGTGCGAGACTACAGAGGAACCTATCACGTTCTCGGCGGACTGATCTCCCCAATGAAGGGCGTCAGCCCGGAATCGATCAATCTCCGTTCGCTCGTGGAGCGCGTCAGCGGATCGAAGGGCGCGGATGCGGGGACGGGTGAGCCGATCAGAGAGGTGATCCTTGCGCTTGGCGCGACCGTTGAGGGTGATGCGACCGCGATGTACATCGCACGCCTGCTTGCTCCGTACGGCGTCAGCGTGACACGTCTCGCTTACGGCATTCCCGTCGGCTCGGATCTTGAGTACGCCGACGAGGTGACGCTGTTCAGAGCGCTTCAGGGAAGGACCGGAATTTAAGGTCGTATCGATTACCACAGGGGCTGCCTCTTGAGACAGAAGCAGCCCCTGTGTTTATTCCTGTTCTGTGACCTTTTCGTGCGATTCTTCGGAGAGGGAAAGCGAGTCGCTTCCGTAGCGCCCGCCGCCGCCGAGCGAATGCTCGATGCGGAGAAGACGGTTGTATTTCGCGACGCGTTCGCCTCTGCAGGGCGCACCCGCTTTTATAAAACGGGCGTTCGTTGCGACCGCGATGTCTGCGATCGAAACGTCCTCGGTCTCACCCGAGCGGTGCGACAGAATAAAGCCGTAGCCCGCGTCACAGGCGGCGTGGATGAGATCAAGCGTTTCCGAAAGCGTTCCGATCTGATTTGGCTTCACGAGGACCGCATTTCCCGCGCGCTCTTCGATCCCCATTCGGAGGCGAGCAGTGTTCGTCACGAAAAGATCGTCTCCGACGAGCATCGTGCGATCCCCTAGCTCACGCGTGAGGAGCGACCATCCGGAAAAGTCGTTTTCGTCGAGCCCGTCCTCGATCGAAAGGATCGGGTAGCTTCCGCACAACCGCTTCCAGTAGTCGATGAGCTCGCGGCGGTCACAGCTTTTCCCGCGCTTTGGCATACGGTAGGCATCTCCCTCGCCGTACCACTCGGACGTGGCGGCGTCGAGTGCGAGCTTCACGACGCTCTCGTCGTAGCCCGATTCGCGGATCGCTTCCACGAGAAGGTCAAGCGCTTCCTCATCGCTTGAAAGATTTGGCGCAAAGCCGCCCTCGTCTCCGACTGCGGTGGAGTAGCCCCTCGCGTCGAGGATCCCACGGAGTGTGTGGTAGATCTCGCTTCCGATCCGAAGCGCGTCTGAAAAGGAGCTTGCCCCGACAGGGACGATCATAAATTCCTGAATGTCAAGGTTGTTCGATGCGTGTGCGCCGCCGTTTAGCACGTTCATCATCGGAATGGGAAGACGGTCTGCATTTGCACCGCCGAGGTAACGGAAGAGCGGCAAGCGGTAGTAGCTTGCGACGGCACGGGCGTTGGCAAGAGAAAGTGCGAGCAGGACGTTTGCACCGTAATGACTCTTGTTTTCGCTTCCGTCGAGTCTGCGGAGTGTGCGGTCGATGAGGTGCTGATCGGATGCTGTTAGCCCCTTCAGCTCGGCCGAGATCTCGCGTTCTACCACGGCGGCGGTCTCAAGGACGCCTTTCCCGCGAAACCTCGTGCGGTTTCCGTCACGCTTTTCGTGTGCCTCGTGTTCACCTGTTGATGCACCCGACGGAGCGCTCGCGATCCCCACGGTTCCGTCCTCGAGGTAGACGATTGCCTCTATGGTTGGATTTCCGCGTGAGTCAAGAATCTCACGGGCGAAGCACCGCCCTATCCTGGGTTTTGTCAATACGGTCATAGTAAATCCCCCTTGTATACCAAGTTTTCTGTGCGTGGATTATACACAGAAAGCGGTCCTCTTATTCAAAAATATCAGAGAGAGAGAGAAAGAGAGTTTGTTATGGAAACGGTCAAGGAAGCATCGAAAAAGCACAGTCACGGCGGACACAGGGAGCGTGTCAAGAAGACTGTCCTCAAAAACGGGTTCAAGCATATGTACGATCACGAGCTGCTTGAATATATCCTTTTTTACGGAATCCCACGCAGGGATACGAATCCGACCGCACATCAATTGATCGAGCAGTTTGGATCGCTGAAGAACGTGATGGATGCAGATGTAGAGCTGCTTCAAGCGGTCGAAGGAATGGGAGAGAGCAGTGCGCT
>JAZSIN010000301.1:0-4025 GCA_045533845.1 Eubacteriales bacterium
TAGCCGACGGGACGGAACTAGAGGTTGCCGGGGCGCTTGGGAGCGGGCTTGTTCTCGACGCCGATCTACTCGTACATATCCTCGGACTTTTCACCGAAGAAGTCCTTAAGGTGAACGACGGGGCATCTGCCTGCATACTTCTTCAGGTACTCTGCGGGAACTTCACCGCCGACGTTGACCCAGCACATATCGAGCTCGGTCTGAAGCAGGTCTGCGGGAACCGACTCATACAGAACGTCAAGGCCGTACTTGCCGTCGATGGTTGCGAATTCGAAATCGTGATTGTGGTAAAGGAGCGTCATGCCGAGATCCTTTGCGACCTTGCCGATCATCTTTGCGCCCTCGATAAGTCCGTTCCAATTATCTCCGCCCGGGCGGTATTCCGCACCGACGTGCGGGATCGCAACGAACTTGCACCCGATCTCCTTGTACTGCGAGAGAACACCAACGGGATCCTTCAGCATATCGCCGAAGGGAACGTGAGCGGATACCGGAACGAGTCCGATCTCTTCGCACATTTTTTTGATTTCTGCGGGAGAATTGCCGTACAGACCTGCGAATTCAACGCCGTCGTAACCGATCTCCTTGATCTTTTTCAGGGTTCCGTACAGATCCGCCTTCGCGTCGTCGCGAACCGAATAGATCTGCACTGCAATTGGAAGTGCCATTTGCTGTTCCTCCTCCGTTTTTCGGATGATAATATTAAATCCAGGGGGTATTCCACCTGATATTTACGGTTTTATTTTAAGACAAATACTGCTCCGTTACAAGACAATTTTCGGCTATTTCAGGACAAATATTGTCCTTCTCCCGACTAAAGCGTCAATTTCTTATCCGAGCGGTCTGATCTCGCCCTTCTCGGTTTCTCCAAGAATGTGGAAGCCGCCGAATCCCGCGCCCTCAAGCTTTGACAGAAGCTTTCCGAGCTTCTTCGGCTTCTCGAAGAGCGAAACGTCGTATTTGAGACGGAATTCCTCTGCCGTGCGAATCGCGCCGGTCGCGTTGCCGCCCTCGTAGATCACCGCGATACGCTTTCTTGCATCGGGGATCTCGTAGCCCTTTTCGGTGAGGATCGAGAAGATGCGCTCAAATCCGATCGAAAAGCCGACCGCGGGAACGGACTCGCCGATGAACTTGCCGATCAGCTTATCGTAACGTCCGCCGCCTGCGACCGAGCCGCGGAATTCCTCTGCCGCGACCTCAAAGACAGTACCCGTATAGTAGCCCTGACCGCGGATGAGGGTGGGATCGTATACGACGCCATATCTACCGTCCGCAAGGTCGACCGAGGAGTCGATGATATAGCGGAGGCGATCTGCCGATTCCTTATCGCCCGTAAGCGTCTCGACCGCATCGAGCGTGCATTCGCCTGCCGAGAGGAAGCCCATCAGCTTGTCGATCGCTTGAGGATCTGCTCCCTTTTCCTCGAGCTCGCTTCTGACGCCGTCCGCGCCGATCTTATCGAGCTTGTCGATCGTGATGCAGGTGCTGTCGAACGCCTCCTCCGCAAAGCCGCACGAGACGAGCAGGCTCCAGAGGATACGGCGGTCGTTGACCTTGACCGTGAAGCGACCGATGCCGATCGCGAGCAATGCCTTTGCGGTCGTTCCGATGAGTTCGATCTCGCAGTCGGGCGACTCGCTTCCGAGAATGTCGATGTCGCACTGCTGGAACTCGCGGAGACGTCCCTTCTGCGGGCGCTCGGCTCTCCAGACGCGGTCGATCTGGATGCACTTCATCGGAAGCATCAGCTTCGCCTTATTGTTCGAGTAGTAACGACAGAGCGGGAGGGTGAGGTCATAGCGGAGACCGAGGTCCGCGAGGCCGTTATAGTCCTGCGCCTCGATCGCTTCTTTGAATTTATCGCCTCTCTTCAGGATCTTGAAGATGAGGTTGAGGTTTTCGCCGCCCTCGGATTTATCGAGATTCTCCGCGTCCTCGATTGCAGGCGTGGAGATACGCGAGAAGCCTGCGGCGCGGTAGACACTGAGGATGGTATTCTGCAAATGATCCCTGAGGAGCATTTCCTCGGGAAGGTAATCGTTCGTACCCTTTACGGTTGTCGTTTTCATAGTTTTTTCCTTTGAATTTTTCCTGTATTTTACGAAGATACTCTCTTACAAATTAAATAATACCACAAATCACGAAGCCTTGTCAAGAGTCGAGCGGGAGAAAAGATAAAAATATCGAAAAAGCGCCCCGTTTCCCCCGAAAAGTCTCTTGACTTTCTGTCGAAACTATGTTAAACTATTGTAGTAAAGTAGAACCTTTCGCAACTGACGGAAATACGGGACCCCGTATGTGATCAAACACAATGAAACGAAAGGCATAGTCGTCGACCGTCTGGGCAATCCCGCATACCGAGTTCCCTCCGTGAGGGGGGCGCTGTGTCTATGCACTGCGGGACTGCCCGGTTTTTTTCTGCTTTTGCGCGGCTTCTACCACCGATTCTATAAACCGAAAGGATGTCCGAATATGAAAAAAGTAGCCATCATTATGGGAAGCGACAGCGACCTTCCCGTCGTTGAAAAGGCGGTGACCGTTCTCGAGGAATACGGCGTTCCCTTTTCCGTACACGTGTATTCTGCACACAGAACCCCCGACGAAGCGGCTCGCTTCGCCGAATCTGCGCGGGAGAACGGCTATGGCGTTATGATCGCCGCCGCAGGAATGGCGGCACATCTCGCAGGTGCGATCGCGGCAAGAACGACGCTCCCCGTCATCGGCATTCCTGTTAAATCCGCTTGTCTTGACGGTGTTGACGCGCTCTACTCCACGGTTATGATGCCCTCGGGCATGCCCGTCGCAACGGTCGCGATCAACGGCGCCGCAAACGCCGCTCTGCTTGCCGTTCAGATCCTTGCTCTCTCCGAGCCCGCACTCGCGGACAAGCTCGACGCGGCAAGGGCCGCAGGACGGGCAAAGGTCCTCGAAAAGAACGCGACTGTCGAAGCGAAGTACAACCGCTGAGCGACCGAACCTCACAGAAAGGCACGATACACAATGGGTGGATTTTTTGGCGTTACATCAAAGCGTGACGCGATTCAAGACGTATTCTTCGGAACCGACTACCACTCCCATCTCGGAACGAAGCGCGGCGGTATTTCCGCGTTCGATCGGGAGATCGGTCTCCAGAGAGAGATCCATAACATCGAAAACTCTCCCTTCCGCACAAGATTCGAGCATATCTTCGACGAAATGAAGGGCACGGCGGCGATCGGCTGTATCAGCGACGCAGATCCTCAACCCCTTCTTCTCCGCTCCTCGCTCGGTCCGTACGCGATCTGCATGATCGGTGCGATTTCCAACGCGACCGAGCTCGTCGAGCATTACTACAAGACGAGCAGCGGTGGGCACTTCAACGCGATGACGGGCGGCGCGGTCAACGCGACCGAGCTCGTCGGCGCACTCATCAACCAGAAGCCTGACTTCGTCAGTGGCATCAAGTACGTACAGGAGTTGGTCGAGGGCTCTGCCACGATCCTCATCCTCACGAACGAAGGTAGCATCATCGCGGCGCGCGATCGTCTCGGACGGCTTCCCGTTCTGATCGGCAAGAACGCGGACGGACACTGTGTTTCCTTTGAGTCCTTCGCCTATCAGAAGCTCGACTATGAGGACGAGCACGAGCTCGGCCCCGGCGAGATCGTCGAGCTTTCCCCTGCGGGCTGGAAGCAGCTCTCTCCCCCCGGCAAGGAAATGCGGATTTGCTCCTTCCTTTGGAGCTATTACGGCTACTCGACCTCGAACTACGAGGGCGTGAACGTTGAGCTTATGCGCTACCGCAACGGCGAGATCATGGCGCGGCAGGACCGTAAAAACGGCATCGCGCAGGATCTCGACTACGTCGGCGGCGTTCCCGATTCGGGTACTCCCCACGCGATCGGCTACGCGAATGAGAGCCACATTCCCTTCGCGCGGGCGTTCATCAAATATACGCCGACCTGGTCGCGCAGCTTCACACCGACGAAGCAGTCCGAACGCAACAAGATCGCAAAGATGAAGCAGATCCCCGTCAAGGAGCT